>NZ_AZQX01000005.1:0-50647 GCF_000568385.1 Halomonas sp. BC04 | reverse complement strand
CCGACCGCGACGTGCTCTCGAGGGCTTCCATCACCAGCCAGCCCCCGGCCACCCCCAGGACCTCGGGCACGATCAGCGATGTGCCCGCCTCACTCAGGGCACGCAGCCCATCGGCCTCGCCGGCCAGCCGGCCCGGGTCGTCACGCTTGATCACCACGGGCCCCTGGCGGGTATCCAGCCAGTAGACAGCGGCGATATCACCCCCGCTGAGGGGACGGGGTTCCCCTTTCGGCTCGAGCCCGGCGGCCTGCAGCAGCGACGCCAACGTGTGTTCCATGACCCTCTCCTGCATTGACAACCACCCACTGGACTCATCGGCAGCAAGCCGGCTCTCAAGTTCCCGGTTATTCAGGCAAATGCTGCAATGATCAAGCCCGCGTTATACAAGCCGGCGCCCGAACGCCTACAGTAACATTATCCCCCGTGCACGACTCTGGGAGGCATCACGAGAGGTACAGAATGACGGAACATTCCAACCGCGAAAAACCCAAGGATTCCGAGCCTCAGCAGCGGCTGCTCGCCCTCATTGCCGAGATGGCCCGCGAGCTGCAGCCAAGCCGCTCTTCGCCACCCACCCCGACAATGCAGTCGCGCCTGGACCGGGACCTCGGCCTGGACAGCCTGGCCCGTTCCGAGCTGCTGCTGCGAATCGAAAACGCCTTTGAGGTCAAGCTCCCCGAAGCGGCCCTGATGGCGGAGACGCCCGCCGCACTGCTGGAGGCGGTGCAGACAGCCCAGGGCAAGTCCACCTCCGCGCATACTGCCATCGACACAGCGCCAGCGTCGGTGCAGGAAGCGGCCGCCATCCTGCCACCCCGCTGGCGCCGGTGGAGGGGGAGCCCGCCAGCGCCGAGACACTCAATGCCACCCTGGACTGGCATCTGGAACGCCATCCCGACCGGCCCCACCTGTTCATCTATGGCGATGAGGACGAGCCACTGACGCTGAGCTACGGCGAACTCGACCAGCGTGGGCGAGACATCGCCGCGGCACTGCTCGCCCGCGGCGTCGAGGCCGGCGATCGGGTCGCCTGATGCTGCCGACCTCCCAGGACTACTTCATCACCTTCTTCGGCATCCTTCGCGCCGGTGCGGTTCCGGTACCGATCTACCCACCGGCACGACCGGCACAGCTCGAGGAGCACCTGCGGCGCCATGGCCGCATCCTGACCAACGCCGGGGCAGAGATCCTGGTCACCGTTCCGGAGGCGCGGCGTGTCGCCCATCTGCTGCGAGCCGATGCGCCACATCTCGAGGCCATCGTGACGGTGGCGCAGCTCTGCGATGGACTGGACACCGCGGCGGCCACGATACCCGAAGGCTCTAGCCTGGCGCTGCTGCAATACACCTCGGGCAGCACCGGCGATCCCAAGGGTGTCATGCTGACCCATGCGCAGTTGCTGGCCAACATCCGCGCCATGGGCAAGCGCCTGGAGGCCACACCCGAGGACGTCTTCGTCAGCTGGCTGCCGCTCTACCATGACATGGGACTGATCGCGGCCTGGCTCGCCAGCCTCTATTACGCGATCCCATTGGTGGTGATGTCGCCGCTCTCGTTCCTGTCGCACCCGCAACGCTGGCTTAAACTGATCCACCGCCACCGGGGCACGATCGCCGGGGCACCCAATTTCGGCTACGAACTCTGCCTGCGCGCGCTTCGCCCGGAACAGCTGGAGCAACTGGACCTGAGCTGCTGGCGAGTCGCCTTCAACGGCGCCGAGCCGGTCAGTTCCCATACCCTCGACCATTTTGCCGAGACGCTGGCGCCCTGCGGGCTGCGACAGGAGGCCCTGATGCCGGTATACGGGCTGGCCGAAGCCGCCGTCGGGCTCTGCGTGGCAGAGCCCGGACGCGGCGTGATCCTTGACCACGTCAACCGCGAGGTCTTCGCCACCACCGGTGAGGCCCGGCCGGAGCCGGATCCCGAGGCCGCCCACGCTTTCGTCAACTGCGGCCCGCCCTTGCCGGGCTACAAAATTCGCATCGTCGACCCCCAGGGTGAAGCGCTGGCAGAACGCCAGGAAGGTGACATCGAATTTCGCGGCCCGTCCGCCACCGAGGGCTACTTCAATAATCCCGAGGAGAGCCGCAAGCTATACCACGATGAGTGGCTGCGTACCGGGGACAGAGGGTATCTCGCCGGTGGCGACATCCACCTCAGCGGCCGGCGCAAGGATGTCCTGGTTCGCGGTGGGCGAAATATCTACCCTACGATCTCGAAGAAGCCATCGGCAGTCTCGATGGGGTCAGAAAGGGCTGCGTGGCGGTGTTCGGCAACCCCAATGCCGATAGCGGCATGGAGGAGCTGGTCGTTGTAGCCGAGACGTCTGTCGAGGACGCGGAAGAGCGAGATGCCATCGCCAACGAGATCGCCAGCGTGACGGTGGACATCGTCAACCTCCCACCGGACGACATATGCCTGGCACCACCCCACAGCGTATTGAAGACCTCCAGCGGCAAGATTCGCCGCGCCGCCACGGCAGAACACTATCGTTCCGGCAGCCTGGGGAAGAGCCAGACACCGGTCTGGCGCCAGGTCACTGGACTGGCGCTACGCTCGGCCGCGCAGCGCTGGCGCCATGCCGTCCCCCGAGCCGGCGCATGGCTCTACGCCGGCTACGCCTGGGGCATCTTCGGCATCGCGATGACGCTGGTCGCCCTCATCGCCCTGCCCTTGCCCCGACTCTCCTGGCGCTGGAGAGTCGCCCACCATATTGCTCGCGGTGCTTCGCTGTTGACCGGCATCCGTACCCGGGCACATGGCCTGGCCCACTTTCCCTGCCAAGAGCCCTGCGTGCTGGTGGCCAACCACGCCAGCTACCTGGATGCTCTGATTCTGACAGCCGTATTCCCGCACGACTTTCGCTATCTGGCCAAGGCCGAACTCAGCCAGCCGTTTCTCACCCGATTCGTACTCCGGCGCATGGGCGTGCTGTTCGTCGAGCGCGACAATACTCGGGAGGCTAACAACACCACCGAACAGGTCCTGCAGACCGCCCGAGAAGGAGGCTCGCCCGCGTTCTTCCCCGAAGGCACCTTTCGCCCGGAGCCCGGAGTGCAGGATTTCCATATGGGTGCCTTCGTCTCGGCCGCCAAGGCGCAGGTTCCGG
The DNA here is from genome assembly GCF_000568385.1 of Halomonas sp. BC04. NCBI lineage: Bacteria > Pseudomonadati > Pseudomonadota > Gammaproteobacteria > Oceanospirillales > Halomonadaceae > Halomonas > Halomonas sp. BC04. Next base: position 47,538 of record NZ_AZQX01000005.1, on the reverse strand, counting down.
TGCTCCCGGTGGCCATCCGCGGAAGCCGTGCGCTGCTGCGCGGCAGGGAGTGGCTGCCCCATCCCGGCATCGTGGATGTCACGGTGGGCGCCCCGCTCCAACCCAAAAGCTCGGAATGGTCCGAGGCAGTCAGGCTTCGCAACGAGTCCCGTGCATTCATCGTGGCGGAATCCGGTGAGCCGGACCTCGCCTCGGCAGGCTAATGGCCACAAAAAAGCCACTCCGAAGAGTGGCAAGCAGCAGAGAGACGAGATGCGGGGCTCGTCTCACTCCGGTATCAGAACGGTATCGATCACATGGATCACGCCATTGCTCGCCTCGATGTCGGCCTGGACGACGGTGGCATCGTTGATCATCACGCTGCCATCCATGGTGGTGATGGTGATGTCCTGGCCCTGAACGGTGGTGGCGCTATCCAGTTCCATGGCCTCGGCAGCCATCACTTTTCCGGCCACCACATGGTAAGTGAGAATCGCCTGCAGTTGGTCCTGATTCTCAGGCAGCAGCAGGGTGTCGACGGTACCCTCGGGCAGTGCCGCAAAGGCCTCATCGGTCGGTGCGAAAACCGTGAAAGGCCCTTCGCCCTTGAGAACCTCGACCAGCTCGGCCGCCTGAACCGCAGCGACCAGGGTTTCGAATTGCCCGGCGGCAATGGCAGTATCGACGATGTCGTCGTGGGCATGATCATGACTACCGGCATGGGCTGAGGTCGCGAGTGCAAGGCCTAGCAGGCTGGCGCCGAACCACTTGGGTGCTGCGACAATAAAGGTATTCATCGGGTGATGCTCCTGAGTGTCGTACTGCCCCGAGGGGCGGTGAAAGTGACCGGCAGGCGTGGGGCGATGACTGCGACTCCCCATATCCTTGTACACGGCATTATATTTGTACGCTATTTGGACAATTAGTTCAGCTTCTGTACAACCTTTTTTTCGCTGCCAATTCGGGCCCATGCCTGCCCACCGTTACGACACCTCTAGCGAAGAGAAAAAATAGCGAAAAAGAAAGAAAGAAAGAAAGAGCGAACCGAACGAGAGGAGATAGGCTATGTACAAGTTAGCGTTCTACGTCCCCGTCGAAGACGCCGAGGCAGTCAAGGAGGCCGTTTTCGTGACCGGCGCGGGCCGAATAGGCGACTACGAGGCGTGCTGCTTCCAGACCCCGGGTACCGGCCAGTTCCGCCCACTGGATGGCGCCAGCCCGCATATCGGCCAGGTGGGCGAACTGGAGCGGGTGGAGGAACTCAAGGTGGAACTGGTCTGCGAGGATGGCCTAATCGAGGAGGCGGTGGCGGCACTGAGAGCCGCCCACCCCTATGAGGAGCCTGCTTTCGATGTCTGGAAGCTCGAGGATTTCTGATCGTCACCAGAGCGAGGCATCAAGCCGACCCAAAGTAGCGTTCACGATCCTCGGCGGTAATATCGCTGATATGCAGTGGGAACTCGTTGCCGCCCCGGTCGGCATAGAAATGGCGAAGCGTGCGCTCGATGGTGGGGAAGGCCAACTCGTCCCAGGGGATCTCGTGCTCCTCGAAGAGCGCCACTTCCAGGCTCTCGGGCCCGGCGTCAAAACCGCCCGCCAGGTCGGCGCGAAAGATCATGTAGACCTGATTGATATGCGGTAGGTTGATCAGGGTGTAGAGGCCGTGAATGCTGACTTCGGCGCAGGCCTCCTCGAGGGTCTCGCGGGCGGCGGCCTCGACGGTGGTCTCGGCGTTCTCCATGAAGCCGGCGGGCAGGGTCCAGAAGCCCTTGCGCGGAGAAATGGCACGCCGACACAGCAGTACCCGAGAGCCGCTCACCGGCAGTGTGCCGGCAACGATTCGCGGGTTCTGGTAATGGATGGCCCCGCAGGCGTCGCACAGGTATCTTGGCCTGTCGTCCCCTTCCGGGATCGCAAAACGCACGGTATGGCCACAATGGCTGCAGAAGTTCATGGGGCTCCCTGGCAGGCTGACGAGCGGTGCGATACCGCCCGGCTTCGAGCTTGACGATGGCCATGGCGGCCGGTAGAACGAATCAAACCCGATGGAAACCCCATGTTAGAGAAACTTCGCAAACGCCTGCAAGCACATACCCCTTGTCGCATGCGACTCGACATGCCGCAGGCCGCGGTGTTGCTCCCTATCGTCGACCGCCCCGAGCCAACGCTGCTCTTCACCCGCCGTGCCAGCCACCTCAATACCCACAGCGGTCAGGTCGCTTTCCCCGGTGGCAAGCGTGAGTCGGCCGATCCCGACCTGCTGTTTACCGCACTGCGGGAATCCAGGGAGGAGATCGCCCTGCCACCAGAGCGGGTCGAACTGCTGGGGCGGCTCTCCGACGTGATATCCCTGCATGGCATCCTGGTCACGCCCTATGTCGGTCTGATTCCTCCCGACCTGCCCCTCGTCCCCGACCCCAGCGAGCTCGACACCATCTTCGAGGTGGAGCTGTCGCTGTTCCTGGAGGACAGGCGACACCATACCGATGTGATTCCCGTCGATGGGCGCCTGCATTTCGTTCCCAGCTATCATGTCGCCGGCCAGGTGATCTGGGGGCTATCGTCGATGATGCTGGTGGAACTGCTGGCCGAGGGATTCGGCCGGCCAGTCAGCCTGCTGGAGGAGCCACCCACCGGCCGCCTGTGCTACTTTCCCGAACGCCTGCTGCGCACGCTGCACAGCGAGACGCACACGCCCTGACCCCTGCACTCCCACGGAGAAGAGACACCCCGATGCCCCCAGCCCTCCGCCCGGTCCTCGATGTCAGCGCGCTGCCCCGTCTGGTCGACGCCCTGGTCGATCAGGGCTGGTATCTTGGCGAAGGCATGCTCGACGCCGAGCTGTGTCACGACCTGTACCGGGAACTACTGGCCCTGGCCGAGAACGAAACCCTCGAGTCCGCCGGCATCGGCCGTGGCCAGCAGCACGCGCTGCGACGCGATATCCGGGGTGATGCCATCCACTGGCTCGACCACGGCAGCCTGGCCCAGCGGTGCTACCTCGAGGCCATGGCCAACCTGCAGCGTGAACTCAATCAGGCGCTGTTCCTGGGGCTCTTCGAATACGAAGCGCATTTCGCCCACTACCCACCGGGGGCCTTCTACAGGCGACACCTGGACAGCTTCCAGGGCCGGGCCAATCGGGTGGTTTCCACGGTCGGTTACCTCAACCCCGACTGGCCCGCCGACGGTGGCGGCGAGATGGTGATCTTCGCCGCTGACGCCCCGGAGCGGGAGGTGGCCCGCGTGCCGCCCGCCGCCGGCAACTTCGCCTGTTTTCTCTCCGAGCACGTTCCCCACGAGGTACTCCCCACCCGCCTGCCCCGCGCCAGCATTGCCGGCTGGTTTCGGCGCAACGCCTCGCTGGGTGGACTGGTGGATCCGGCTCGCTGATGGCTGGCGACGACGACACCCACCTGCAGCGACGGCTGGCCGCCCTGGAGGCCCGCTGCGCCGAACTGGAAGCGCGCAACACCACCCTCGAGAAGGAGAAACGCCACTACCAATGGCTGGCGGAGAGTACCACCGACCTGATCTCCCGCCACGCCCGGGACGGCACTTTCCTTTACGCCTCCCGGGCGTCGCGGGAACTGCTCGGCTTCGAGCCCGAGGAACTGATCGGCGCCTCCGCCTACGATCACTTCCACCCGACCGACCTGGCTGACCTGCTCAACAAGTCGCCCCGGGTCTACTACCATGACGGCTTCTACCAGCAGACCTATCGCTTCCGGGCCAAGGATGGCCGCTACGTCTGGTTCGAGACCACCAGCCGTACCCGCCGCGATCCGGTTACCGGCGAGCTAATCGATATCCTCTGTGTCTCCCGTGACGTGGGCCGTCGCATCCGCGCCGAGGCCAACCGGGAACGCCTGGCCAGAGTGGTGGAATCGACCACCGACTACGTGCTCTTCGCGGACGGCTCCGAGCGACTCTTCTACTCCAACGAGGCCGCACGTCGGCTGCTGGGCCTGCCCCGGGAAGGCCTCGACGCATCGCTGGACCAGGCCTATACCCCCAGCTCATTGGCGATCCTGCGAGAGATCGTTCTGCCTGCCGTCGCTCGCTACGGCTCCTGGAGCGGTGAGCTGGAAATGCCGGGCCTCCAGGGACCGGTGCCGGTGCTCAGCGTGGTACTGGCCCATCGCGGTCCCGGCGCCGAACCTGATCACCTCTCGCTGCTGAATCGCGACATCGGCCTGCGCAAGGCCGCCGAGGCCCAGGCCAGGCGTCATCAGGAACAGATCGCCCACGCCAACCGTCTGGCCACCACCGGCGAGCTGGCTTCCAACATTGCCCATGAGCTCAATCAACCCCTGGGCGCCATTGCCAACTATGCCAGCGGCGCACTGATGCAGCTGCGTGCCGACCCCACCCGCCCCGCCAGCGACCTGGCCCTGCCACTGGAACGCATCGACGAGCAGGTACAGCGGCTGGGCCAACGGCTGCGCCATATACGCACCTTCGTGCGCAAGGGGCAGACCCGGCCACACCCGGTCACACTGTTCGAGGTCGTCGAGGCCGCCTGTCGTCTGTGCGAATGGCAGTATCAGCAGACCGAGATCGTGCTCGCTATCGACCTCCCGAAAACCCTCCCCCGGGTGCTGGCGGACCCTGTCGCACTGGAGCAGGTGCTGGTCAACCTGTTGCTCAACGCCCTGGAGGCGAGCCGCGAGTGGCCGGCGGCCGCACGTGTCGAAATCCGCGCGCGTCGCAGCGGTCACCGTGAAGTGGCGTTCAGCATCGCTGACCAGGGCCCCGGCATCTCTCCCGACGATGCGCAGACAATCTTCACGCCCTTCCATACGAGCCGCCCGGAAGGGCTCGGCATGGGGCTCGCCATCAGCCGGTCCCTGATGGAAGCCATGGGCGGCAGCCTGGCCCTGGCCGACGGTTCCGACGGCGCCACCTTTACCGGTACACTGCGGTCTGAACCGCGCCCCATCCACCACAACACCCCGCCCCGGAGCCAGCCGTGACCGAGCCTGATCGCGCCCCCTGTATCGCCGTGGTCGATGATGACGAGGCGCTGCGTGACTCGCTGGCCTGGCTGCTCGACACCGTTGGCCTGACTACCCTGGCCTTTGCCGACGGCGAGGCCTTTCTTGCCGCCGCGCCCGATGCCTGCGATACCGTGTTGCTGGACGTTCGCATGCCGGGACTCTCCGGACTGCAGGTACAGCAGCGCTTGATTGAGCGAGGCGACACCGCACCGGTGATCTTCATGACCGGCCACGGCGACGTACCCATGGCAGTTGCGGCACTCAAGGCTGGCGCCTTCGATTTCATCGAAAAACCCTTCAATCACCAGCAACTGATCGATGCCGTCCAGCAGGCTCTGGCAGAGCACCAGCGCGTGAAGGCCATGGGCGAGCGTATCGATGATCTGCGAGCCCGCTATGAGGCCCTGCGACCCAAGGAGCGCCAGATACTGGTGCATGTGGCAGAAGGCATGACCAGCCGCGAGATAGCCGAGCATCTCGATGTCAGTGCCAAGACGGTGGAAATCTACCGGCTACGCGCCATGAAGGCACTGGGTGCCAACAACCTGGCCGAACTGGTACGGATCTGCGTGGCGCTGGGCTGGTGAGTCCGCTACCCGATTGAGCCTCGCCTTGAGGCCACTCTGATTCAGGGCCTGCGCCGCCCTTCCAGCATGGCCGGGGGTCACGGCCTGGCAGCCAGACCCGCCGCCTATCCGGCAGAGGTTTGACCGACATCATGAGGGTGGTGACTTCTGCCGCAGGCTGGTTGGTGCCATGGCATGATGAAACGATTCGTTAACCAACGCCGTATCACCTCACCTTGGAGCGATTCCCGATGACCGGCTCCCGCACCACCTCAGACCCCGCGACTCGCGCGGCCCGCCGTGTTGTACTGGCCCTGGGCATCCCCATCCTGCTGGTGCTGGCCGTATTGTTCGCCATGCCCTTCATGGCGGGGAACGAAACCACCCTCCAGGTCGACGGCCATGTACCGGCAGAGCCCGGCACGGAAAGGGGCGGCGTACATTTTTCAGGTACCGTCCACCAGTGGGCCGTTTCGGGCAGCCTGGCGATCGATGCCGACAGGCAGACACGACTCTCCTTCCGGCTGCGCGGCCCCGACGGCAGCCCCCCCAGGCAAGCCATGCAGGTTCCCATCACCTTTACCATGCCCGGGCACGACATGGAGGTCACTGTGACGGCACACCAGACCGGACCCGACAGCTTTGCCGCCAGATCGTCGCTGCCCATGTCCGGCGACTGGCAAATGCGCATGACCTTCTCCGACGTGGACGGCGTGCTCTCCTTCGATACCCGGGGATAAGCGGAACCGACTCGCGAATTGCCTGACCAGGATCAGATAGCGGCCACCTTTCGCGGGATCGTACCCATTCATGGCTTGCGCCGAATCACCGTCAAGGTAATGATTGGCGTAGCACCCTATTCCACTGGCCACCAGGTCCTCCATACATGCGTCGAGTCATTTGCCAGTTGGTCAGTCTCAGCCTGATCCTCGTCCTTTCGGCGGGGACACTGGCACTGGCCGGTCTCGACACCCAGGGTGTAGCGTCCCACGAGCTGCACATGAGTTTCGAGGCAGGCAATGCCGCCTGTGAGCACGCCACTCACACCGACCTGATGACTGCTGGACGCCCTGCCTGGGCGCCAGCCACTGTCTGTCCGGTGCGACGAACCTGGATGGGGCCATGCCGGTCACGGCCGTCAACTACCCCCCGATGACCTGGCGTGGCCAGTTGCCACCATCGCCCTACTACCTGCACGAACGGCCCCCCAGAACTACCTGATTACCGCGGATCCTACGGCGACTCCTGTGAGTGGCCGAATACCGATTGTAATCAGGAGACTTTCCATGCTCATGAATGACAGCAAGCGGCCCACCGGCTCGCTGCCACTGCCCGGCCCCGTATCGCACTCCCTTCGCCACGTGGCCCTTCTCGTCGGAGGATTAGCCCTGGCTGTGGCGATAACCGCCCCCGGCCAAGCCGATGCCTCACCGAGGCACGACACAGGCGGCCATGCCCATGCGTCACCTGACCTCGCTGAACCGGCTCACGGCGACGATGACCACGCCCATGGCAGTCACGACCACAGTGATAACGAGCACGCCCATGGCGACGACGACCACGCCCATGGCGATGACAACCATGCGGCACACGGCGACGACGGCCACGCCCATGGCGATGACGACCATGCGGCACACGGCGACGACGGCCACGCCCATGGCGATGACGACCATGCGGCACACGGTGACGACGGCCACGCCCATGGCGATGACGACGATGCGGCACACGGTGACAACGACCACGCCCATGGGAATGGTGGTCATGGCTGGCAGGCACCGCAGGGTTGGGCCGAGCGCGAAAGTCCGCTGGAGCCTGATGCGGAGACCCTCGCCTATGGCCAGCAGGTCTACCAGCGCTACTGCTCGGCCTGCCACGGACCAAGCGGACAAGGTGATGGCCTGGCACCCGCCAGCATCTACTACGACCCCAGCCCGACCAACCTGGCCCTGCATGGCGCCGCCCATGCTGCCGGCGAATACGTTTGGCTGATCAAGGAAGGCGGCCATGCCAGCGCCATGCCACGTTACCAGGACAAGCTGAACGAAGACGCCATCTGGTCCGTGGTGCTCTATATCCGACATGAGTTAGCAGGCGGCCAGTCCTCCGATCATCAGCATTAGGCTGTGCAATCAAAGCCTGGTCCAAACAAGAGGACGGGCGCCTGGGGCGCCCGTCCGCTTTCTCGCTCTGATTGCCTGCTTCAGCCTGACAGGCCCTGAGGCCTAGCCCGGAAATTGCACCAGACATGCAAAGAGCGGCTGTAAATCGGTTATGATTCAAGGGCCTAATCCAGAATCAACCGCTACAGCCGCCATGACAAAATGTACCATGCCGACCGCCTCCTTTCCACGCTGTAAAGGCCGCCAGATCACCGCCAGTTTCGACGGCGGCGAGATCACCTCTGAGGGTGGCGCCTTGCTGCTTCGCCAACTTGACCGTGAGATGGGCCTGACCCGCGCCATCGCGCGCCGACTGGATGACGCCCGTGTCTCTCACCGTTGCCAGCACCGGGCCGAGACCATGCTCCGGCAGCGCGTCTTTGGCCTGGCGCTGGGGTACGAAGACCTCAACGATCATCATGCCTTACGCCGCGACATCGCCCTGCAGACCGCGGTCGATACCGACAGCGTGCTGGCCAGCCAGTCGACGCTCTGTCGCTTCGAGCAGCAGGCAAGTCGCCAATGGGCGGTGGCCATCCAGGAAGAAATCGTCGAGCAATTCATCCGCTCCTTTCGGCGACCACCGAAGAAGCGCTTGATCCTCGACTTCGACGCCACCGACGACCCGGTGCATGGCGAACAGCTCAGTCGGCATTTCTCCGGCTTCTACGACGGGTATTGCTTCCTGCCGCTCTACGTCTTCTGTGGTCAGCAATTGCTGGTCAGCTACCTGCGGCCGGCCAATCGTGATGCGGCCCACCATGCCGGCGCCATCCTGGCGCTGCTGGTGCGACGGCTGCGCCAGGCCTGGCCCGAGGTGAAGCTCGTGTTCCGCGGCGACAGTGGCTTCTGCCGACCGCTGATCCTCGCCTGGTGTGAACGCCACGGCGTCGAGTACATCGTGGGTCTGGCCACCAACAGCCGCCTCGAGAAGCTGTCGCTGGATATTCGCTATGAATCCGCCATCCGCTGGGACGCCGAGCGCACCAAGCAGCGCCACTTCGGACGCATCGACTATGCCGCCCACAGCTGGAAGCGCCCTCGACGCAAGGTGGTGGTCAAGGCCGAGACCAGCCACCGCGGCTTCAACACCCGCTACGTGGTGACCAACCTGCACGGCAGTCCGAAGTGGCTCTACGACCACCGCTACTGCCCGCGTGGCGACATGGAGAACCGCATCAAGGAGCAGCAGTGGCTCTTCTCGGATCGCACCAGTTGCCATGAGTGGTGGCCCAATCAGTACCGACTGCTGCTGGCCGGGCTGGCCTACCTGCTGCTGGAACGACTGCGTCGGGTTTACCTGAAGCGTACCGCCTATGCCACGGCTCAGGTCACCACCCTGCGCCTGAAGCTGCTGAAGATCGGCGCCGTGGCGATCCGCAATACTCGGCGGGTTCGGCTGATGCTGAGCAGCCACTACCCCGACCAGGACCTCTTCCTCAAGCTGGCCAAGAAACTGGTGCCGGGATGACCGGCACGGTGCTGTCCCCGGCACGGCATAAACAACGGGGGTAGGGGGCAGTGCGTCTTGAGGCCGGAAAATCGATCAAAAAGTGATTAAACTGCCGACGGAGGGTACCGGTCCCGCGACTCATGAGCCAGAGAGCGCCGACTGGCGGCGCTCATGAAATATCCGGGCTAGAGAGCAGCGAGCTCTTCATAGAGCCCCCCCGCTTCAGGTTCTTCCGGCTTCTCTTCGGGCTCCGGCTCCGGCGCCTGCTCCAGTGCGACGACCGCACCATTGGGGTTCTCCAGCAGGTAGCGCAGCTGCTCGTAGTTCAACGGCACCGAACTCTCGTCGCTGCTGCGCTCCAGCAGCGACAATGTCTCCATCAGCGCCGCCATGCCATACTCCTGGTCCTCGAGCGTCTCGAAGACCTGCACGTAGGGCATGTCGCCATCCCAGCCGGCCTTGATCGGCTGGTTGATGATATTGACCTGCATGCCCACGGGCACACGGTCGAAGATCGACTCGATGTCTTCGGGGAACATGCGAATGCAGCCGCGGCTGGCCCGCATGCCAATACCATCCGGATCATTGGTGCCGTGGATGAGGTAGCCCGGGATATCCAGCAGGATGGCGTGCCTGCCGAGGGGATTATCCGGTCCCGGTGGTACCACGGCGGGCGCCGGTTCACCTCGCTCGGCGGCTTCTTCACGCATGGAGCGGGGGGGATACCAGGCCGGGTCCTTGAGTCGCATGGTCGTCTTGGTCTTGCCTAGCGGGGTGTCATACCCCTCTCTGCCGATACCAATCGGATAGGTCTCCACCCGGGGCGTTTCGCCATCGGCGACCGGCGGATAGTAGTAGAGACGAAGCTCGGCGATGTTGATCACGATGCCTTCCCGTGCCGCGGCGGGCAGAATGTGCCGCCCGGGAATGACCACTTCGGTACCTTCACCGGGTAGCCATACGCTCACTTCGGGGTTGGCAAGCCGGATCTCCTCGTACCCCACATTGTGGTCCCGGGCGATATCGAGCAGCGTCTCTTCCTCGCGTGCCTCGACGGTATAGTTCTCGCCGATGACGTCGCCGGCCTCCGGCAACGGGTGGTGGCCCTTGGGCCACTCCGTCGCCGCTTCTTCATCGGCCTCATCGGCTACCGCAGCGATCGTCATCAGCATGGCACCTGCCATCACCAGGCTCAGTACAGCGGACCACACCGCTGAGCGCGTGCGAAACGGCATTGACCATGCGCTATTGCTGCCAGTGTCTCTCATGTCATTTGCCTCATGCGCAACCTCTACCCTAGGGATGCGAAGTCTTTGAAACGTTGGTCGGCATCATATCGACTCCCTTACACTTTCTAAAGCGACACCGGATTCTCAATGGAGGCACCGGGATTCCGGCGATAATCTCAGCGCTTGTCACGCGCTCTTAGAGTACCGGCGCAAACAGATAGGCCCCTCGGGCAGCCAAGCGATGCCACAGCGGCTGCCGCTCGATCTCCTCGAGCTCCATACGGCGGGAGCGAGCAAAATCTGCCTCGAACATCGCTTCGACATCGGCCGCAAACGACGGATCCATGACCAGTGCAGTGATCTCGAAATTCAGTCGAAACGATCGGTTGTCCAGGTTTACGGTTCCCACCGCGGCGCTGGCATCATCCACCAGGAATGCCTTGCCATGCAAAAATCCCGCCTGATAGCATGGATCTCGACGCCGGCATCCAGCAGGGGGCCCAGGAAGGCGTAAGCGGCGTAGTAGAGCAGGATATTGTCAGGCTGCTCGGGAATCAGTATCCGTACGTCCACTCCATTGATAGCCGCCAGCTTGAGCATCGATTGCACCCCCTCGTCCGGCACGAAGTAGGGGCTCGAGAACCAGATTCGCTCCCGGGCGGAATGAATGGCCTGCTGGACCATCAGGCTGGCGGTTTCGAAGCGATCCGCCGGGCCGGAAGGCAGGACCAGTACCGGTGCGCCCTGGTCGGAGCGCACTACCGGCTCCCAGGGCAGCTCGGGCAGCTCTTCCGTGGCCCAGTGCCAGTCCTCCAGAAATACCAATTGCATGGCCAGTGCCGCCGGCCCCTCGACCTTGAGGTGGGTGTCTCGCCATGGCCCGATACCTTCCTCCCCATGCAGATACTCGTCGCCGATATTGAACCCACCTAGCCACGCCCTGGCGCCGTCGGCCACCATGACCTTGCGATGGTTGCGGAAGTTGAGCTGGAAGCGGTTCCCTGGCCCACGGGTGGAGTGAAAACGGTGGACATTGACCCCCGCCTCCTCCAGCTCCTTCACATAGGAACTCGGCAAGGCGTAGCTGCCGATCTCGTCATAGAGGAAATAGACGGCCACCCCCTCCCTCGCCTTCTCGATCAGGCGCTGCTGGAACTCGGTGCCGACATCGTCATCCCTGACGATGTAGAACTGCACCAGCAGATAACGCTCGGCAGCCTCAATTCCGGCGAAAAGGCTCTCGAAGGTCGCCTCGCCATCGATCAGCAGCGTCGTCTCGTTACCGCCCATCAGCGGCAGCTTGGCCAGGCGCTCCACGCCATCCAGATAGTGGCTGCTCCTCGACGACTCAACCCGATGCGATTGCAACTCGGTCAGCTTTCCGGATAGTGCCCGCCGGATCTCCGAGTCCTCATCGCGCCGTGACATCGCATAGCCTTCGAACTTGTTGCGCCCGAATACCCAATAGGTAGGTACCGCCACATAGGGGACGGTATTGAGGGACACGATCCAGGCGATGGCCCCTTCGGACGTTCGGCTCGACATCAGCGCCTCGACCGATGAGGCCAGCCCCACCAGGTGTGCCAGCACCATGAAGATAACAAGCTTGCTCCAGCGCCTATGACGCCTGCCGGCCGGGTTCACTGGCGAACCAGGCGTCTCACCCTGGTCGCTCCTGTCCTGTGACCGAACGTCTTGCCCTCCTTGCATGGATGACTTTCCTCGCATCCTCATCGGGCCAGCCCCGACCTGCCGGACGCCATCAGGCATCGCCGCTCGGAGCCAATACCGCTTTCGTGTCTCGAGTCTGTTGCCGCGACCATACTATCAGGCCACACCGCCAAGGATCATTGGCAACGTCAGCAGCATCCCCATGGTTACCCAGCCAAAGGCGATGAAGCCGATGTGCGGATCGGGCAGGCGCACGAATTCGACGGCAAATCGGAACACGCCATAGAGCAGCAGGAACATGCCGGAAACCAGGCCGCGACGGCGAGGCTGGCTCGACAACCACCACAGCACCACGAACAGCACGACCCCCTCGAGGACGAACTCGTAGAGTGCCGATGGATGACGCGGCTCCGGACCCATGTGGGGAAACGGCATGGCCCAGGGCAGCTCGCTGACCCGGCCCGGCAGTTCATGATTGATGAAGTTGCCGATCCGCCCGGCGCCCAGACCGATTGGCACCAGGGGAGCGATGAAGTCGGTCAGTTGGAAGAAGGTGAGGTTTTTCTTGCGAGCAAACAGCAAAGCCGCCAGAAGCACCCCGATCAAGCCGCCGTGAAAGCTCATGCCACCGTCCCAGATGCTGAACAGCCACAGCGGGTTGGCAAAAAACTGATCCATGCCGTAGAACAGCACGTAACCCAGGCGCCCACCGGCAACGACGCCGATAGCCGCATAGAAAAGCAGGTCGCCGATGTCATCGTGGCTCAGCCCCAGGCGATGGGCGCGGTAGCGCCCCAGCAGCCAGGCGCCAACGAAACCGACGACGTACATCAGGCCATACCAGTGAATCTGCAGCGGACCGATGGCAATGGCCACCGGGTCGATCTGGGGATAGTCCATCAGGAATCATCCATGTCGGTTGCAGTATATGAGGGAGCGGAGGTCACAGGTTTGACCACTCCCTGCCACCGTCCTCGCTGAGCAGCAGCACGCCTTGGTCATCGGCTGCCACGAGGCGCTGCGGGTCCCTTGGGTCTACCGCCAGGTGGGTGAAATAGCGCTGGCCCCAGTCGCTGCTCAGCGGCTCCCACTCCCGGGTCGCCTCATCGGCCTTGATCAGCCCCACGCCGAGCATGAAGGCATACAGCTCGCCACCGCTCGCCACGACGACACTGGCCGGGTTGCGCTGGGGATGGACCTGACGCCAGCGCTGCCCGCCATTGGGACTCATCACCAGCCCGGTCTGGGTCGCAGCATACAGATGCTCCGGGTTTCGACTGGATGCCGCCAGACCGATCAGCCCCTCCGGGGCAGTGGCCTGGACCTGCCATTCATGGCCCCCGTCACGACTCACCTGCAGCCGGCCGGCATAGGCGCCATAGAGCACGTCCGGGTCGGCCTCGCTGACCGTCATCTGGTGAAAGTCGACCGGCCCGTTGACGCCGGCGGAACGCTGGTCCCAGGTACTGCCGCCATCGGTGGACACCATGATGCCGAGGTTGCCACCGCGAGCCGGGTGGCCGCTGGCAAAGAGTGTGTCGGCATCCTGCGGGTGGGGTGAAAAGCCCATGAAATCGTGTGTCTCGCTGGAGACCTGGTGTGCCCTGCCATCGGCACCGATGACATGGAAGCCGTGGTGTGTCGCCAGCTGGATTCGCTCACTGTCGGCGCGGTCAAAGGCCACGCCATGAATATGGGTCTTCTGGCGCAGCTCCTCGAGGCTGATGCCTTCGGGCTCGCCGGAACAGCCGGCGAGTGGCAGCGCTAATAGCAGCAGGGGGAGAATCAATCGAAATCGTGTCATGTTCGTTGGCTCAGTGCTTCGCCTTCGACCAGCAATAAGCAGGCCGAAGGCGAGTAAGGTGGAGGATCAGCGAATCCGAATCGTGGCCATCATGCCCAGCTCTTCATGCTCGATGATATGGCAGTGGAACAGCCAGTCGCCGGGCTCCTGAAAGACCATGCGCAGGCGCAGCCGCTGATAAGGTGCCAGGTTGACGGTGTCCTTCCAGGCCACCCAGGGCGAATCCGTCCATTCACCGTCAACCTGACGGCTGGCGAGCACCTGGAAGTGGGTGCCGTGCACGTGGAAGGGGTGGTCCATATGCGAATTGTTGAAGACCTCCCACTCCTCGACCTCACCAGCCTTGCCTTCGAACAACACCTCATCCATGGCGAAGGCACGGCCATTGATCAGGAAATCCACCTGGGGTGGTTCATCGCCGGGCATGCCTCATGACCAGCACCGCCATGGTCGGCATGAGCGTCTTGGGCAGCGTGCCCACCGCCATGATCGCCGTGATCGCCGTGATCGCCAGCGTCGTGCTGGACACCATGGGCGGCACCGTGGTCGCCGTGGTCGCCGTGGTCGCCGTGGTCGCCGTGGTCGCCGTGGTCGCCGTGGTCGCCGTGGTCCATCATGCTGCTGTCATCACCATGGTCCATACCAGGCATCACTTCGGTGAGCTCGACCTGTCGGCGCACCGAAGGCTCTTCCAGACGGTCGATCATGGTCAAGCGGTCGGGCAGCGTCACCGCCGGCTTCACGTCAGCGTTTCCAGTGCGGATATTCAGCAGGGGCGATACCTCGCTCAGATGGGCGGGCTCGGGTCCCATCCAGCCACGGTCATAGGGGTGGCTGGCAAGCTGGAAGCCGCTATCGGGCTGATCACTGATTCGCACCAGCAGATCGGCCCGCTCCCCAGGGGTGAGCAGCAGTTCATCCAACGGTTGCGGCTGCTCGATGAGGCCACCGTCGGTACCGATCAGGGTGAGTTCGTGACCCTCCAGGCGTAGCCGCAGGTAGCGACCAGCACAGGCATTGATCAGCCTCAGCCGCAGCGTGGTGCCTGGCGCCACGTCCAGATACGGCTGCTGCTGGCCATTGACCAGCAGCAACTCGCCCTCGCGACCATTCATCCAGTCGACCGCCGTATGCGGCGCCACCCGTCCATCGGCCGTGAGCCGCAGATCGCTGACCAGCAGCAGATGCTCTTCGACCTCCGGGGGGATAACTTCCTTGGCCGGACGCACCAGCAGAGCCCCCGCCAAGCCATGGGCAACCTGCCTGGCCGTGCCCTCGTGCGGGTGAGGATGAAACCAGTGCAGGCCGGCACTGCCTTCAGCGAAGCGATGCCGGTATTGGTGAGAGGCCCCTGGCGCTACGGCATCCCAGGGCGTGCCATCGTGCTGATGCGCTATGCGTACGCCGTGCCAGTGCACGGTCGTATCCTGTTCCAGCTCATTGATCAACGTGATGTCGAAATCATCCCCCTCCCGAACCTCGATCAGGGGCGCCACCTTGTGATTGTAAA
Organism: Halomonas sp. BC04; assembly: GCF_000568385.1. Lineage (NCBI taxonomy): Bacteria > Pseudomonadati > Pseudomonadota > Gammaproteobacteria > Oceanospirillales > Halomonadaceae > Halomonas > Halomonas sp. BC04. The sequence goes on along the minus strand of NZ_AZQX01000005.1, from coordinate 32,167 downwards.
GCCATAGATGGGCCTGTCGGTCTTCGCCCAGCGCAACCTCGCTGGGCGCTGCCGTCAGGGCACTGCGAAACAGGTCGGAGCGATCGCTCAGATTGGTGATCCGGGGCAGTGACTGAAGCGGCTGCCCGTCGGGCAAGGCCGACGGGGACAGCAGTGAACGCTTGCCGTGGTCACCATGGCGAGACGCCATGCCATAGGAGATCAGGCCGGACGTCGAGAGAGCCAGCCCGCCCAGGGCGGAATAGAGCAGAAAATCACGACGCTTCATGGGGTCGTTTCCTCGTTATTTGAACAGCAATTACCATCCGCCTTGTGCGGAAGGTTACGTCAGGGAAGGCTGTTCAAGCGCGAGGAGGACGATCGAGACGATCACTGGGCGACCAGGGCCACGAGTGGACGAGCATCAGCTGCGGTGGCGCTGATGCCGCGGACAAGCCGGAAGCCTGAGGCACTAGTGCGGCACAGAATCCGGCCGACGAACAGCTGAGCGATTGGCGTTCATGATCATCCGTCGCAGCGTCGGCGATATGAATTGCCGAGGCCGACTCCAGCACAGTCACGCTGAGACAGGCATCACCATGACCATGATGAAAAGTACCCGCCATGGCGCCCATGGGCATCACCAGGGTGAATGCCAACAAGAAGAGCAGCCAGGTCGCGATGGAGCGGATCATTTGCGTCGCTTTATTGCCGTAGGGATTAGCCAATGGGAAGTATTTCACGCTGCCGAGGTGAACGGCAACCCATGGGCAGCACGCAGGTTTTTCTGATATAGCACATTGACCTGAATCAAATGCGAAAGTGCCTTTCTGTTCTATGGTGTTAGTAGAATACACCACGGGAATCTCATTCATGGTTCAGCACCGCGCGACCACTTCATGCCAGACCCTGCCCTTTGCGGCATGGCTGCGCCATGGGTTGTTCGCACTGCTGTGCCTGGTGCTGCTGTTCGCCAGTGGTGTAGCAGCCCATGTCGCCACCGATTCCGGTACTCACCATGGCGCTGTCGGCCATGTCCACACCACGGCAACCGCCACCGCCTTCGCGGCTGATGAGTATCAGACACCACTCTGCCATGCAGGGCATGCCCCCCTCTTCGCGCCTCATACGCTAATGCGCACCGAACGCCAGGAGATCGAGCATGGCGTAGCGCTGTGCAGCCTCACTCACTTGGCTCCTCCCCCGCTGTGATTGCCGTATCAGGTAGCCGAATGGCCAACCTGATTCCAACGCCCCGCCTATCTATCTATTGACCCAGCGCCTACGGCCCTGAGCCCTGCGCTCGGGGGCACGCACCTCCCCGCCTTTCTCATTGATTCCGGTGACGTCTTTTGGACAGTCGCCCCTTGCAGTACTCATCACTGGGCTATCAAGCCCACAGGAGACAGACATGACACTTCACAAACACGCCATTGCCTTGGTTCTCGCCATGGTAATCGGTGGTACCGCTTCTGGTGCTGCCTTCGCTCAGGGTATGGAGTCGGGGCAAGGCGCCATGATGCAAGGCGACAGTCAGGGCGGCATGGGCCCCGGCATGATGAGCGGTGGCCAGGGCGGCATGATGGGCGGCGGCCAGGGCCCCGGCATGATGGGCGGCGGCATGGGCCCCGGCATGATGGGCGGCGGCATGGGCCCCGGCATGATGCCCTGCCCGATGATGGAGGGCGGTATGGGCATGATGTCGATGCTCGACCCCGAACAACGCAGCGAGTTACGCGAGCTGATGCAGGAACACCGCCCTGCCCAGTTCGAGCGCATGGGGCAGATGATGAACCTGCGCGATGACCTGATGGCCGCCATGCATGCCGAGCGCCCCGACCCCGATGAGGTACAGGCCCGGCATGGCCGGATGGCCGAACTCCACGGCGAGATGATGGCGGAGATGGTGCGCATGCGAAACGCCATGCACGACCTCATGACCGATGAGCAACGCGCGCAATTGCAGCAAATTATGCCGGAGGCCGCCGATCCGGGCGATCACGACGCCCATCACTGATCGACGGTGCCACTGAGCAGGCAAAACAGCGGGCGGCCGACCTTGGTCGCCCCCTCGGCCCCGCCAGCAGGAGAGACGCGATGAGCGACACCGCGACAAGGATGATCACCCTGACAGTACCGGGCATGGGCAGTGACCACTGTGCCGGCATCGTGCGCAAGACGCTCGAACGCCTCGATGGCGTGGGCGAAATTCAGACCAATATCGCCAGCCACCGGGTCAGCGTGACCCTCGATGATGGCGGGCCCGACGGCGATACCCTGAAGGAAGCCGTCGAGGGGGCCGGCTATGACGTGGCCGCCGTCAGTGGCGGTAACGGCAAGCAGCAAATTCGCCTGACGGTGCCCGGCATGGGATCGGACCATTGCGCCGGCATCGTACGCAAGACACTCGAGCGCCTGGAAGGCGTCGAGTCAATCGACACCAATATCGCCAGTCATCGGGTCTCGGTGACCGTTGCTACCGATGGCCCCGATGGCGAGGCGCTCAAAGGCGCCGTCGAAGGGGCCGGCTACGACGTGGCCGCGGTGCAGACCGAGGAGCAGGAAACCGGCGAGGGCGATGCCGAGATCGAGGAGGCCTACCTCTCCCAGGCCCGCAAGCGGCTGATCATCGCCGCCGTGCCCACCACCCTGATCATGCTGCTGATGATGCCGCACATGTTCTGGCAGCCGATCCCGGGCTACCTGGCCATCGTCGCCCTCCTCGCCTTTCCGGTGGTGTTCCTCTACGGCGGTATCGCCACCCATAAATCGACCTGGCGCTCACTGAAGAACGGCACCTTCAACATGGACGTGCTGATCTCCATGGGTAGCCTGCCACCCTACCTGATTGGCCTGATCGGCTTCGTCTTCCCGATGACCTCGTTCATCGAGATGGCCGCCACCATCATGACCTTCCACCTGCTGGGTCGTTATCTGGAGGCACTGGCCAAGGGGCGCGCCTCCCAGGCCATCCGCCGCCTGATGACCCTGGGCGCCAAGACGGCACGTGTCGAGCGCAACGGCGAGGAAGTCGAGGTACCGGTGAAGGAACTGGCACCGGGCGACATCATGATCGTACGTCCCGGGGACAAGATCCCCACCGACGGCGAGGTAGTCGAGGGCGAGAGTCATCTCGACGAGTCCATTGCCACCGGCGAGTCGATACCGGTCTACAAGAGCAACGGCGACAGCGTGATCGGGGCCACCATCAACAAGGAAGGGCGATTGCGGGTCAAGGCGACCCGCGTCGGCGGGGATACGTTCCTGTCCCAGGTGGTGCGCCTGATCGACCAGGCCCAGGCTCGCGGGTACCCATACAGGAGTTCGCCGATCGCATGACCGGGCGCTTCGTGCCGGCGGTGCTGGCCATTGCCCTGGCCAGCCTGGTCGTCTGGTCGCTGTTCCCGGATGCCCTGCGACCGATCCTCGAATGGGGCGCCAACTTCCTGCCCTGGGTGAACCCCGAGGCTACCACGCCGGTACTGGCGATCCTCGCTGCAGTCGCAGTGCTGGTCATCGCCTGCCCCTGCGCCCTGGGACTGGCCACGCCCACGGCACTGATGGTCGGTTCCGGCATCGGCGCCGAACGCGGCATCCTGATTCGCTCCGGCGAGGCGATCCAGACCTTCAAGGACGTCAAGGTCATCGTGCTCGACAAGACCGGCACCATTACCCGCGGCGAGCCGAAGCTCACAGACGTGATCACCGCCGAAGGCGTCGATGAAAGCGAGCTGCTGCAACTCGCTGCCAGCGTCGAGAACGCCTCGGAACATCCCATCGCTCGCGCCATCGTGGACGGCGCCGGCGAGCGTGATGTCAAGCCCGGCGAGGTCAGTGAGTTTCGCTCCACCGGTGCCCGCGGCGTTTCCGGCAAGGTCGATGAGAAGTACGTGCTGATCGGTAACCGCCGGCTGCTGGAAGAAGAGGGCATCCGGGGTCTGGAAGCGCTTGATGAAGCCATGCAGGAGCTCGAAGGCAAGGGACGTACCGCCGTCATCGTTGCCGCTGACGGCCAGGCCATGGGCATCGTGGCGGTCGCCGATACCCTCAAGAAAGAGTCGGTCCAAGCCATTCGCGGCATGCATGACCTGGGCCTTCACGTGGTGATGATCACCGGCGACAACGAGCGAGCCGCCCACGCCGTGGCCGACGAGGTCGGCATCGACGAGGTCCAGGCCGGCGTATTGCCGGAGGGCAAGGTCGACGCCATCCGCAAGCTGCAGGAAAAGCACGGTAACCACGTGGCCATGGTCGGCGACGGCATCAACGATGCCGCGGCCCTCAAGCAGGCCAATGTGGGCATTGCCATCGGCGCCGGTGCCGATGTCGCCATCGAGGCGGCAGACGTAACCCTGGTACGCGGTGAGCTCACCGCCGTGGTCGACGCCATGCTGCTCTCCAAGGCGACCTTCGGCAAGATCGTGCAGAACCTGATCTGGGCCAGCGCCTACAACCTGGCCGCCATACCCATCGCCGCCGCTGGCCTGCTGCACCCCATGATCGGTGTCATCGCGATGACGGCCAGTTCACTCTCGGTGATCGGTAATTCACTGCTGCTCAAGCGGCGCTATGCGAAGGAAAAACCCTCAGGAGAATACTCATGACTCGACCTCACCTCGTCAAACAGCATGCGCGAGAAGAGATGGCGCAAATTAATGGCGACCACTCAAATGGCTCGCAAGACAATAAACTGCCACAGGACGGACACTCACGCTTGCACCGCTGGATGATGACGATTTGCCTGGTGGCGATGGGGGGTGCCCTGCTGTTCACCGTCTTGCGTGGCCAGAGCCTGGGTAGCGGTACCTGGCTGCTGATTCTGCCCATGCTGCTTTGCCTCGGCATGCATTTTCTGATGCATCGCCATGGCTACCGACATGACGATGACTGATCGGCACGCACCCTTTGCGCTGCGTCAATGAAATGTCGCGCTGGATCGGTTCCAATGAAGAAGCACCACCCTTGAGGAAGTTTCCATGACACGACATATCAGTACATCACAGCACAGACGAGCGGGAGGCCGATTCCTGGCCCTGCTGCTCGCGCTGTTGCTGGCGATGACCAGCCTGTCGAGTCATGGCGCAGCCCAGGCCAATCAGGCCGACTGCCTGCAGCCCCAGGCAATGATGCAGCTCGACTCGGTCGACACCGACGACCATCGCTGCTCTGCCTGCTCGGCGCTGATGTCCTCACTCTCCCTGTCGGCTGAAGAACCAGCCGTAACGGCCACCGTACCTGCCGTGGCCTATGTGGACCGCACCACCCTGCCTCCCCGGCGCCCTCCTAAAGCCTGAGCGAATGCATGACGAGCCGTAACAACTCGGCACTCGAATCATTCTTCAGGAGTTACTGTCATGATGACCAACTGTCTTGCCCTGATGGGCAATATGAGCTGGCTTGGCTGGCTGATGCCACTGGCCGTCCTAACCCTTCTGGGCCTGGGCATCGCCGCCCTCGGGAAATACCTCTTCACCTCGACCAAGCCAAAACCGACGTCCGGAGCACACTCATGAACCGTCCCATCACCTCACTCATGTTCTCCTCCGCCCTGCTGCTGGGTGGCATTGCCACGGCACAGGCGACCATGCCCGATGAAGCCACGCTCTACATGAACCCGCAATGCGGCTGCTGCCACGAATACGCTCGCCTGCTGGAGGAACGCGGCGTGGCAGTCACCCTCATCGACGATGTGGAGGTCGGCAAGATCAAGCAGCAGGTGGGACTGCCCTATGGCAAGGGCTCCTGTCACACCACCTTGATGGGCGACTACGCCATAGAGGGGCACGTGCCCTTCGAGGCCGTGGAGCGACTGTTCCAGGAGCGGCCGAAGATTGGCGGCATCGGCCTGGCCGGCATGCCCATCGGCACTCCCGGCATGCCCGGGCCGAAGCGTGGTGATTGGGAGGTCTATCAGTTTACCGACCAGCAGCCGCTGCCGTTCATGACCCTGTAGTCGGTACGTCGCGCTCTCGACCCAAGGTCGGGAGCGCGCAGCCCAGCCTGAAGCCCTTGCGGCAGCTCGGGAGTACGCAGGTCGCGTCATCTCCCGACAGGCAGGCGACGCCTACCCTACGGCCAACCAGGGATCCGCCGATACGCCTCGGCTCAGGGCATCAGCACATAGCGCCCGGGGGCATCCTCAAGCGGCGGATAGCGTTCGCTACCCAGGTCGGGTGGAGCCACCTGCCCGCCGGAATGCCCCACCAGCCACTCCTGCCAGGCCGGCCACCAGGAGCCCGGTTGCTCCGGAGTGGTCTGCTGCCAGGTGTCGGGATCGAGGTAGCGCTCGCCCTGTCGCTGTGTACGCAAGCGAAAACGGCGCCGCGGGTGAGCAGGCTCGCTGACGATCCCCGCATTGTGGCCACCGCTGGTGAGCAGGAAGGTCACTTCGTCCGCATCCGTCAGCAGGTGTATCTTGTAGACGGACTGCCAGGGCGCCACGTGGTCGGCGGTGGTGCCGACGGCGAAGATCGGTGCACGAATATCCTGGATCGCTACCGGACGATGATCGACCTGATAGCGACCGCTGGCCAGGTCGTTGTCGAGAAACAGCCGACGCAGGTATTCGCTGTGCATGCGGTAGGGTAGCCGCGTGATATCGGCATTCCAGGCCATCAGCGCGTTCATCGGCTGGCGCTGGCCGAGCAGGTAATCATGCACCACCCGCGACCAGATCAGGTCATTGGAGCGCAGGATTTGAAAGGCGCCGGCCATCTGGTAACCGTCCAGGTAGCCCTGGCCCCACATCATGTTCTCCAGGTAGGACACTTGGCTCTCGCCGATGAACAGCATCAGCTCCCCGGCCTCGGTGAAGTCCACCTGGGTGGCCAGGGTGGTAAGAGTAGCCAAGCGCTTGTCGCCGTCTCGCGCCATGGCAGCAGCGGCGATGGAGAGCAGAGTGCCCCCCAGGCAATAGCCGACGCCATGGACGCGGGGGCTGCCGGTGATCTCGGTTACCACCTCCAGCGCTGCCATGGGGCCGAGTCGACGATAGTCATCCATGCCCAGGTCACGATCCTCCGAGCCGGGGTTTCGCCAGGAGATCATGAATACCGTATGGCCCTGGTCGACCAGGTACTCCACCAGCGACTTGCCCGGGGCCAGGTCGAGCACGTAGTACTTCATGATCCAGGCCGGCACGATCAACACCGGCTCGGCCTGAACCTGCCGGGTGGTCGGCGCGTACTGAATCAGCTCCATCAGATGGTTGCGGTAGACGACCTGGCCGGGGGTAACCGCCAGGTTCTCCCCCACCCGGTAGGCCTCCGCTCCCACCGGTGGTTTTCCGGAGAGGGCACGCTCCCCGTCCTCGAGGAAGTTCTGCCAGCCTTCGACCAGGTTCCAGCCGCCGGAGGCCAACGAGGCACGAGTCACCTCGGGATTCAGCCAGGGGATATTGGAGGGCGAGGCGTGATCGAGCAGTTGGCGCGTGACGAAGTTGATCACCTGCTCCCGCGCCGGCGACACGCCCTCCACGCCGGTGGTGGCGTTGTGCCACCACTGCTGGGTCAGCAGGAATGACTGATATATCAGGTTGTAGGGCCACTGCTGCCAGGCGTCATCGCGAAAGCGGCGATCATGGGCCATGGGTTCGATGCAGGCCGGCGTCAGCGGGTCCATGGCCAGGCGACCGGCATACCGGGCCAGGCGATTGGACTTGCGCACGAGCTTTTCACCGAGCTCGAGCTGCTTGCCGGGTGAAAGCGTCAGGTGCGCCAGCCACTCGACGTAGACGCTGGCGAGACCGGCGGGCGTGATGCCCGCAGTCATTCTGGCCAGGTTGGCCTTGAAGGCGCGATCCAGCGCATGGGTGGCGAAGTAGCCTGGGTTGGGCCGCTCAGCGGTAGCGGGTGGCGATGTACAGGGCTTGTGCTCGGGTGCCGTCCGGGATTCCTGCGCCATGGGACTGAGCCTCCATGATGACAATAGCTATCGGCGAATCGTCGGTGACTATTCTCCAGACTAGCATATATTGCACCGCATCATGGAAGGGACAGTTGCCCGGGTAGAGTCGGCTCGACATCCATTGAAGTCGCCCCAAGACGAGCAACGAAATGGCCAGCTCGTACTTGGGACAGGGGGCCGGCTGTCAGGCCTTGGTGACGTAGCGCAGGATCTCGATCACCTGCTCGGTGGTGGTCGCCCATGCCATGGCCTGGGCATCGACTTCCTTGAGCGGATGAATGATCTCCTCGCCATGCAGGGTGACATAGGGCTTGCCCAACGCCGCACAGTAGCCGGCATCGAAGGCGGCGTTCCACTGCTTGTACTTGTCGCCGAAGCGCACCACCACCAGGTCACTCTGTTCGATCAGCGTCTTGGTGCGGATGGCGTTGACCTTGGAGGACTTGTGGTCGCGCCAGAAGGGATCGCTCTCCGCCCCGAGGTGGTCACCGGCGGCATCGCTGGCCGCGTGGTCTGTCACCGGCGAGGTGAAGACGATGTCCAGGTCGGCCGCCTCGGCGCCACGCTGAATTTCATCACGCCAGTCGGTGTGAATTTCACCCGAAAGATAGACGTAAAAGCTCATGAGTCCTCCTGCAGACAAGAAATGGGCGCCATCATAGCCTAGGTAACCGCTCATGACTTCCTGCCCGGCGCGATATCTGGCGTAAGCCATATCGCACGGAAAGTGAGTCCATGGACTGACATGCGAACAGCAAACAGACAGCTACACTAGCAACGACTCACAGGTCCCTGCATAGCAGTCGTGAGTTCCCTTGCCTTGATGCCCGCTCCTGCGGGCTTTTTTCGGATTGCAAGATCTACCGGACGGCTCAGCCGACCAGACTGTCACCGACGGCGATGAACTGGTCCCGGCCTTCGAGCAGGGTGGCATTCTGGCCGAAGTACGCCCCGGGGCGAAACGGCTGGGTCTGCATCTCTATCAGTGTCTTGAGCGGCTCGCCGGGGGTAGCGATGCTTCCGCTCGACTGGTCCACCGTGGTGATCTTGCACCGCTGGCAGGGCTTGCGGATACCGAAGCGGTAACTCCCTTCGAAGGAGACAAGCTCACGCCAGCCGTCCTCGGCAAAGGGCGCGGCTCCCTCCACCACGATATTGGGGCGAAAGCGGTTCATTGGCAGTGGCGCCAGCCCCTTGCCCTGCAGCACCTGATTGAGCGCCGTCAGTGACGCCTGCGAGGCGATCAGGAAAGGATAGCCGTCGGCGAAGGCGGTGTGGGCACACTCCCCCTGTTGGTAGAAGGGCTCCACGGCGCGACGCTCGTCGGGGGCAAATCGCACCAGACGCAGCCCGCTGCCTTTCCAGTCACCCAGGACACTCGTCAACCAGCGTGACGCCTCAGTGCCTTCGTCCAGGGCCCGGCAGGCATCTTCCCAGACATACACCGTCAGTGTCGGCTGGTCGCTGCACGCCAGCTCGATGCTCAGCGGCGCCACACCGGGATGTTCCAGCAGCAGCCGGTCGTTTTCCAGATGGACCGCAATCCGGGCCATGGCCGGTATCTGGCGCTGGGTCACGAAGCGCCCCACCTCGTCTACCACCATCCAGTTGCGGTCGTGGGCAATACCCCGTTCACCGAGTACCGCACGCTCCAGGGCAATGCCTTTCAGCGACTTGACCGGATACAGATGGATCCCTGAAATTCTCACGTCGACCTCCCCCTGTCGTCCAAACTGGTCTTTCACACCTGTCCTTCACCCCTGCCCTTCATCAGAGAAGCGGCTAGGTCATGCGGCCCCATCTCGCTGCTACACTGCGTTGATATCATCCTCAGCCGCACGAGGAGACGCCATGCACAATGTCCGGACATGCCGCCTGGCCCGCCACCCTTCGCCTTTGACACTTCGACAGCCGATCATGGCAGCGACCACGTCACTGCTGCTCTCCCTGGCGGCCACCGTTATCGCCGACGAGAGTGGCATTTGCTGGCAACCCGCCCAGGTGATCGCCAGCGGTGACGCCCATGTAGGGCCATGGCGCATGAACGAGTCGGACTTTCGCTACGTGGACGACCCGACGGTTGCCCTGCGCCAGGACGGCACCGCTGCCGTGCTCTGGGTTGACCAGGCGCGCCAGGACATCTTCTTTCAGTCTATCGACCCTGGCGGCGAACCACAGCAAAACGAGCCTAGCAACGTATCACGCAGCGGCGATACCTTCTCCTGGCTTCCTCGCGTGACAATCGCCGGCGACGACCCCGAGACTCTCTACGTACTCTGGCAGGAAATTCTCTTTTCCGGCGGCAGCCATGGCGGCGACATTCTTTTCGCCCGCACGCAGGATGGCGGCAAGACATTCAGCGAACCCATCAATCTCTCGCAGTCGCGGGAAGGCGCCGGCAAGGGACGGCTGACCGAACAGCGCTGGGACAATGGCAGCCTGGATCTGGCAGAAGGCCCCGATGGCACGATCTGGGCAGCCTGGACGGCCTATGAAGGGGACCTGTCCATCAGCCATTCGCTGGATGGCGGCAGCACCTTCACCCAACCTCAGCCGGTCGCCAGGGACGACAGCCGTCCCGCCCGGGCCCCCAGCCTTGCCGTGGATGGTGAAGGGAGAGTGCATCTGGCCTGGAGCCTGGGCGAGGACACCGCTGCCGACATTCATTACATCCTGCTCGACAGCAGCGGCGCCATTCTGGCTGAGCCCGCCGCCGTCGCCACTTCCCCGGGACACGCGGACGCCCCCTCCCTGGCGGTGGATGCCAACGGTACCGTTCACCTGGCCTATGCCGAGGCCGCCGATGGCCCTGGGCACCCGGCCAGCATCCTCTATTCCCGGTCTGAACGTGACGAACACTTTATCGTTCCCAGGGAACTGGTCGACGAAGGGAGTGAACGCACTGCAGGCCAGGGGTATCCATCGATCACGGTGACAGGCCGCCACATTCACCTGCTCTGGGAGCGGTTTCCCGATCCTCGCCAGCGGCCTCGCGGCCTGGGCATGATGCACTCAGCGGATGGCGGCGAGACATTTTCGCCCCCAAGCAGCGTGCCGGAAAGCGTGGTGGAGGCCGGCTTCAACGGCAACCTTCAGGGGCTGTTGACCCACAAGCTCGCGGTGAACGACAACGGCGACATCGCCGTGGTAAACAGCACTTTTCTACCCGACGAGGCCAGCCATGTCTGGTTGATCCGAGGGCGGCACGAGCGCTGACAAGCGAGTCCCGATACGCAACAATGCCGGCACCCCCGAGAGCATAAAGAGCATAAGGAGAAACGGCATGTCCCAGGCATGGCAGCAATATCGTAGTGCACCCAAGCAGGGAACGCGCCTCATGCGATTCGAGGAGCTGCCTCCCGGCGACACCCGCTCGCTGACCCTGCAGAGCGAAAGTGGCAGTTTTCCGCTGCTGTTGGTTCGCCTGGATGACACCCCGCTCGCCTACGTCAATGCGTGCCCTCACCAGTACCTGCCCCTCGACCAGCGCGGCAAGCGCGTTCTCAGCCAGGATGGTGAACAATTGCGCTGCACCAACCACGACGCGACCTTCTCGGCCCGCACCGGCGAAGGGATCGGGGGGCTTGGCGAGGGGTGTGCGCTGGACCCGGTCCCCCTGAGCCTCGACGACGACGGCTGGCTGGTGATCGGCATGTCCGACTAGGCGGTAGCGACAGGGCGCACGCCATGATGGCCCGCGCCCTGCCAACGCGCCACTCACTCCTGCGCGAAGATGGCATCGACCTCACGACGCCACTCATCCTGATCATACTGCGACCCGTTGAGCATCGTGCTCCACTTGCGGACCAGTGCCGCCGACGCTAGCGCCTCCCTGATCTCGTCGTCGCTGGCTCCATGGGCCTGGGACGCCTTGGTGTGGTAATAGACGCAGTAGTCACAGGGAACCTGCGCAGAAACCGCCAGGGCAATCAGCTCCTTGGTGCGGGCGTCCAGGGCCGCATCGGGGTCAAGAAACACAGACTGGTAGCTCTGCCAGGCCGCCTCGATCCCTTGTGTGGGGAAGGTCTCCTGGATAAAGCCCGGCGCCTCTTCTGCCTGGACGGGAACCAGGCTTGCCATTCCGGCTATCGTCAGGGTGGAGACGGTGGTCATCAGCAGGGATTTCATAGCAACCTCCTCTCTCGGTTGTCAGTGTGATACGGAATTCAGGCCAACTGCTGCATGGGCAACCCGATGGCGTGCGCCTCGGCGACCGGGAAGTAGCGCTGGGTGCTGGTTTGCCCAAGGAGTGGATCCAGATAGTCGCGAAGCCGATCGATCGAGGGCGCTTCGTAGAGGCAGACGGCACGGCTCAGATCCTCAGCGGGCAGGAACTGGTGCACATGGAGCGCTTCCGGCAACGGAAAGACACGCTCGGCGCACTGCTGAAACCCGGCCGAGTCGTGGATCTGGTGCTCAATGGTGATAAACATGATTTTCTCCTCGCCATTGATGGTGGGTTATCCAGGATTCCGGCACAGGTTTGCGCCTTCCTCCTGCTGCCCACGATCCACCTTGCGAGCCCCCCTCACCAGAGCCAGACTGATCGTAAACGGCCCATTCTGATCAGCGGGGCTGAAAAAAAAGCGATGAGCGTATATCCCAGGCGGGTCAGCTTGCTTGCGCTGCCGGCAGAATCCACCGGTACGCCGATCCACGGTCTCTACGAGACCTTGGTGCTTGCCGATGCCGTAGTGGCACGGCCGGAGAACAGCGTTACACGCCTGTTCGAGGTCGAGATCGTCGGTCCCCAACGGGGGATATTCCCCAGCGCCTGTGGCCTGCCGCTAGAGGTGCACCGGGCCATCAGCGAGGTGGACGACACCGATATCGTCATCACCGCCTCCATGCTGTTCGAGAATCAGGCATGGGTAACCGGGCAGCATCCGGAGACAGTGGCGTGGCTACGGCGCATGCATGCCCAGGGTGCCGACCTCTGCTCGGCCTGCGCCGGCGCCTGCTGCTCGCCGAAACCGGCCTGCTAGATGGGCTGGACACCACGACGCACTGGGCCTTCGCTCCCACCTTTCGGCAAAATTTCCCCGGTATCCGGCTGCGAGTCGAGGAGCTGCTTATCGTCACAGGCCGGCATGGGGAGTTCGTCATGTCCGGCGCCGCCAGCTCCTGGCAGGACCTGATCCTGTTCCTGATTGCCCGCCATGTCAGCCCGACTGCGGCCCAGGAGATAGGCAAGTTTCTCCTCTACCACTGGGACTCCCGCAGCCAGGCCCCCTTTGTTCCCTTCGTCCCGCCCACCGACCATGGCGACGGCACCATTCGACAGCTTCAGGAGTGGCTAAATGCCCGTGATACCGTGGATGTCTCCGTCGACGACCTGGCCCATCGGTGCGACCTGCCAAGGCCGACCTTCTACCGCCGCTTCAAGCGGGCGACAGGCTATTCGCCGGTCCACTATCTGCAGCAGCTTCGCATCGAGGAAGCCAAGCGCCTGCTCGAAAGTACCAATGAGCCGGTGGACGACATCAGCTGGCAGGTAGGCTACGAGGAGACGGCCGCTTTCCGCCGCGTATTCAAGCGGATTACCCGTCTCAGCCCCGGCGAGTTTCGCCGGAAATTCCGTTTCCCCGTCAGCCATCGGAAAAGTGCGGACATCAACAAGGGTTAACGTCAATAAAGGCGTTCAGCGCGATATATTCGGGTTACAGCCTTCCCTTGTAGTGTTTTCAACCGTAACCTACAGGATCCCCTGGGACCCATAAGGATGCCGCATGTCGCCGGCCGATACCCTCCGCCTGATACTGCTCTCGTCACTGTGGGGCATGTCATTCATCTTCATGCGGGTGGCGGTTCCCGAGTTCGGCCCCGTGCCGCTGATTCTGGTGCGGATGGGCGTGGGTGCCCTGCTGCTGATTCCCCTGCTGCTCAGCCTTCGCTACCTGAAACTGGTCTGGGAAAACAAGGGGGGACTGCTGCTGCTGGGCCTGGTCAACCATGTGCTGCCCTTCGTCCTGCTGGCGCTGGCCACGGTGCGCCTGGAGGCAGGCTTCACCTCGCTGATCAACGCCACCACCCCGATCTTCACCGCGCTACTGGGGGCCCTGTTCTTCACGACACCGGTACAGCGCCAGCAGTACCTGGGACTCGCCCTCGCCTTCATCGGGGTCTATGTGCTCTCGGCCAACCGGCTGGACTTCGCGCTGGGCGGTGACGGCTGGTTCATTCTCTCGGCCCTGGGGGCCACCTTCTGTTATGGCGCCGCCAGCAATTATTCGAAGACCTATCTCTCGCACCTTCCGGTACGCGTCCTGGCGGCGGGCAGCACGGCGATGTCGGCCCTGATCCTGCTGATACCCGGCCTCTTGCTGTGGCCGACCGAACCCATCAGCGGACTGGCCTGGGCCAACGGCCTGGGCCTTGCGGTGTTCAGCACCACCGTGGCATTCCTGCTCTATTTCGGGTTGATCTCCAGCGCGGGGGCAACGGCCACCTCGACGGTCACTTTCCTGGTACCGGTCAGCGCACTGCTGTGGGGTTATCTGCTGCTCGGCGAGCGACTCAGTATGCAGATATTGGTCGGTATGGCGATCACCCTGGTGGGTACCGCCGTCGCCACCGGCATCCTGCGGCTACGTCGACGGAGAGTGATACCCACCCAGGAACAATGACCTGCTTCTTTGACCACGCTTTCAGCCACCTTACAGACTAAAAACCCCGTAGCACATGGGATTCCGCTTGCTATTCTGAGAACGATGCCGGGAATAGTCGCGTCAGCGTTTCACTCACGACTATCCCCATGGACCATGACGGTTGTCCATGAACCCGGCAGGTCTACTCTGCATGGGGATAAAACCATGAAAACAACAAACACATTGAGCGCCACATTGGCGGGCCTGCTAATCACTGGCAACCTGGTTTCCAGCCTCGCCCTGGCACATTCATCTGACACTCCGGTAGGTGAAGATGTCGCCGCACTGGTCGAGTCGATTCGAATTGCCAATCAGAGATTCGAGGACGTGAACGTAGCACTGGCAGAGGGCTATATCCCGGACCCCTCCGGCCAATGCGTCAGCGCGGCTGAAGAAGGGCTGCCCGCCGAACTCGGTGATATGGGCATCCACTACATCCGCCCCGACCTGCTGGGCATCACGGCGACCGAGCCGCGAATCGACGGCACCGGAACCCATACCGACTTTCTCAATCCCGCCATCCTGCTCTACGAGCCGCTGCAGGACGGTTCACTGGTGCTGGTGGGAGTCGAGAACCTGGTGTTCCAGAAGGCCTGGGAGGCGGCAGGCAATACCGAGCCCCCCACCTTCGCTGGCCGCACCTGGGA
Organism: Halomonas sp. BC04; assembly: GCF_000568385.1. NCBI lineage: Bacteria > Pseudomonadati > Pseudomonadota > Gammaproteobacteria > Oceanospirillales > Halomonadaceae > Halomonas > Halomonas sp. BC04. Next base: position 16,989 of record NZ_AZQX01000005.1, on the reverse strand, counting down.
CTACATGGCCAACGACCCTGATACCGAGATCGACGAGGCTCACGGCTTCGCACCCCACTACGACCAGCATGTGTGGTTTCGTGACAATGCCGCCACCCATCTCGAGCCCTTCAATCCCTTGGTGAGCTGCGCCTATCACGCAAAGTGAACCGATAGACTCCCACAGTGCCAGTTGGCAGTGACACCGGAGAACGAAAAAAGGCGGTAGTGGGGAATTCGCCACTGCCGCCTCTTCGTATTTCAGCGCCTTAGAAGTTCGGTTTGCGCTTCTCGACGAAGGCACTCATGCCTTCGCTCTGCTCCTCACCGGCGAAGCAACAGGCAAACAGGGCCGTTTCCAGGGCCAGGGCGCTGTCCAGATCCTGATCCATGCCATCGTGAACCGCCTGCTTGGCACCGCGCACCGCCTGAGGGCCGTTACCGGACAGCTGCTTGGCCAGCTCCTCGGCATAGGCTTCGAGTTCCGCCTGGGGCATCACACGATTGACCAGGCCGATGCGCAACGCTTCCTGGGCATCGATCTTGCGACCAGTGGTGACGAGATCCAGCGCCATGGCCGGGCCGACCCGGCGCGGCAAGCGCTGGGTTCCACCGAAACCCGGAATCACGCCGAGCAACACCTCGGGCTGGCCGAAAATGGCATTGTCGCTGGCTACTGCCCAGTCGCAGGCCAGTGCCAGTTCGCAGCCGCCGCCAAGACAAAACCCGTTCACCAGGCGACCACCGGCACCGGCAACAGCTCGAGTCGCTTGATGGTACGCAGCGCCTGGCTGGCGAAGGCCCGAGCCTGTTCCGGTGTCTTGTCCCGCATCTCGGTAATATCGGCACCGGCGACAAAGGACTTTTCACCGGACCCGGTGATCAACACGCCGCGAAGGTCATCGCGCTTCTCGAGCTCCGTCAGCACCGCTTCCAGTTCAGTCAGCAAGGCGCTGTTGAGGGCATTCAACGCCTTGGGGCGGTTGATGGTCAGGCGCACGATGCCGGCGTTCTCCGCCAAATCGATCAGCTTTTCGCTCATGTGGGGCTCCTGATGAGTCGCGTTCTTGTGGAGTGGCTACCGACCAACCCTAGCGAACGCTTGGTTGGTCGGCAATCCCTCATTTTGTCGGAGACGAGTGAACTACTGCATGCTGACGACGACTCTTCCCCGCACCTGGCCCTTCAAAAGCTCCCCTGCCTTGTCGATGGCCTCATCGAGGCCTACGGTCTGGGTGATGGCATCGAGTTGAGCGGGATCGAGCAGCTCACCCAGGCGACGCCATGCCTCGATTCGCTCCACGCGAGGTTTCATGACACTGTCGATACCGGCAAGCGTCACGCCTCGCAGAATGAACGGCGCGACGGTGGCGGGAAGGTCCATCCCCTGGGCCAGGCCACAGGCTGCCACCGTGCCACCGTACTGCGTGGAGGCCAGGACATTGGCCAGCGTGTGGCTACCCACCGAGTCAATGGCGCCCGCCCAGCGCTCCTTGCCCAGGGGCCGACCTGGCTCCGACAGTTCGCTGCGATGCAGGATCTCCTGTGCCCCCAGCTCACGCAGATACGCCGATTCCTGCGGCCGCCCGGTGGCGGCAATGACCCGATATCCCAGTCGCGCAAGCAGCGCGATGGCATAGCTTCCAACGCCACCATTGGCACCGGTCACCAGTACGTCTCCCCGGTCCGGCACGACGCCCTGACGCTCCAGCGCCATGACGGCAAGCATCGCCGTGTAGCCGGCAGTGCCGATGGCCATGGCTTGGCGAGCGCTGAACGCCGCTGGCAGGGGAATCAGCCAATCGCTCTTGAGGCGTGCCTTTTCAGCCAGGCCGCCCCAGTGCGCTTCACCCACGCCCCACCCATTGAGCAGAACGCTGTCACCAGCCTTGAATTCAGCAGATGAAGACTCTTCCACTGTTCCTGCCAGGTCTATCCCCGGCACCATGGGAAACTGCCTGACCACCGGTCCCTTGCCGGTAATGGCGAGGGCATCCTTGTAGTTCAGCGTGCTGCATTCAACCCGCACGGTGACGTCACCTTCGGGAAGTTGCGAATCGTCCAGCGTCTGGATGGCGACTTGCTGGCCCTTATCCTGCTTCTCGATCAAGATTGCCTTGAACATCATTCACCTCACTTTTAGACCGATCGTCTAGTTAATGGCATGAAAAATCAGCGAGGCAGCCCTTGAAGATAGCACTCGAGAAACACTTCCATGGGCCGCACGCTGCGTGCCAGCCGGGAACGCATCACGGCGCCCTCCCAGCCGATCCAGAAAGCTTCGGCAAGCAGACTGCAATCGGCGTCCCGGGAAAGCTCACCCGCCGTTTGCGCCTCTTCCAGGCAACCCGCCAGGCGCCGCTGCCAATCATCCAGCGTCTCCTGCAGCCGGTGTCGATACGCATCCGGCAAGCTGCCGACCTCCTGCCCCAGGTTCCCCACCAGACATCCCCGCCGAAAATCATGACGCGCCATCCCGGTCTTGGCATCGGCCACGAAGGCATCGATTCGACGAAGCGGCGGTAGCTGCGTGTTCAACAGGTGGCGATCCAGCTTGTTGGCGAAATAGACCCCGTAATGCTCCAGGATGGCGAGGCCGAAGGCGTCCTTGCTGGAGAAGTAGTAGTAGAAGGACCCCTTGGGGACGCCGACTCGCTTGAGAATGCCGTCGATCCCGGACGCCGTGAACCCCTGCTCGGTCAGCACCTCGGTGCCGCTTCGAATCAGCGCGGCGCGCGTGTCCTGATCGGCCCGAGGCGACTTGGGGGGACGCCCGCGGCGGGGCTTGGCTGCTGAATGGGTCATGCGACACAATATAGACCGACCGTCTATAAAATAGCAAGAACAAGCCGGGGGACATGTCGCCCCCCGGCTCGTATCACAGCATTACCGCGCCATTGCGCCGATATCGGCCCAGCCATCGCCGAAGGACGACCGGACCTGGCTTCGTCGACCTGCTATTCGTAAACGTGGAAGCCGCGTCCGCTCTTGCGACCCAGATAGCCGGCCGCGACCATGCGCCTGAGCAGCGGGCAGGGGCGATACTTGGGATCGCCGAAGCCCTCCTGCAGCACCTCCATGATGGCCAGGCAGACGTCCAGGCCGATCAGGTCCCCCAGCGCCAACGGCCCCATGGGGTGAGCGGCACCGAGCTTCATCGACTGGTCGATATCCTCCGCCGTGGCGGCTCCCTCCTGGAGCAGGAAGGCCGCCTCGTTAATCATCGGCACCAGCAGCCGGTTGACGGCGAACCCGGGGGAGTCGGCAATGGCAACCGGCGTCTTGTCCAGTTCCTTGGCCAACGCCTCGATACGGGCCACGGTGGCGTCACTGGTCTGCTCGGCGCGAATCACCTCGACCAGCTTGAGCACCGGCACCGGATTGAAGAAGTGCATGCCCACCACTCGCTCGGGCCGTTCGCACACGGCGGCAAGCCGGGTCAGCGACAACGAAGACGTGTTGGAGGCCAGGATTGCCTCATGGGTCAGCCGGCTGAGATCGCGGAAGAGCTTCTCCTTCAGCGCCGGCTGCTCCGGTGCCGCCTCGATGATCACCGCGCAGTCACGCAGGGCGTCCAGTGCCGTGGTGACTGCAACCCGCTCCAAGGCCGACGCCTTGTCGGCCTCGGAGAGCTTCTCCTTGGCCACCAGCTTGCCCAGCCCCTTTTCGATACCCGCCTGGGCCCGGGTGAGCTGTTCGTCGGCCACGTCATAGAGCTGGACCGAGAAGCCGCCTATCGTCAGAACCTGAGCAATCCCCTGGCCCATGGTTCCGGCGCCGACCACACCTATCTGCTGTGAGCTCATCTGCTTTTCTCCTGTGAGGCGTTATGACTTGCGCGCTTCTTCACGCAGCACGAATTTCTGGATCTTGCCGGTGGAGGTCTTGGGGAGTTCGCTGAAGATCACCGTCTTGGGCACCTTGAAGCGAGCCAGGTGCTCGCGGCAGTGCGCGATGATGTCCGCCTCGGTGACCTCACCGTAACCCACCTTCAGCTTGACGAAGGCGCAAGGGGTCTCGCCCCACTTTTCGTCGGGCTTGGCCACTACCGCGGCCTCTTCCACGGCCGGGTGCGCATAGATGGCGTTCTCCACTTCGATGGTGGAGATGTTCTCGCCGCCGGAAATGATGATGTCCTTGGAGCGGTCCTTGATCTCGATGTAGCCATCCGCATGCCATACCGCCAGGTCACCGGTGTGGTACCAGCCGCCCTCCAGCGCCTGCTCGGTGGCCGCCTCGTTCTTGAGATAGCCCTTCATCACGTTGTTGCCGCGCATCAGGATCTCGCCAACGGTCTCGCCATCCTTGGGTACGGGTTCCAGGGTATTGGGGTCGGCAACACAGAGCGCTTCGAGCATGTGGTAGCGCACACCCTGGCGCGACTTGATCTTCGCTCGCTCCTCCACGGGCAGCTCATCCCAGGCCTCGCGCCAGGCACAAACGGTCACCGGGCCGTAGACCTCGGTGAGTCCGTAGACGTGGGTCACCTCGATGCCCATCTTCTCCACTCCGGAGATGACCGAGGCGGGTGGCGCGGCACCGGCGGTGGTCACCTTCACCGGATGGTCGAAGTCGCGCTTGTCCTCGTCGGGCAGATTGACCAGGCCGTTGAGCACGATGGGCGCCCCGCTGAAGTGGGTCACCCTCTCATCGACGATCAGGGCCATGATCTTCCTGGGATCGACCCGGCGCAGGCAGACGCTGGTCCCGGCATTGGCGGCAATGGTCCAGGGGAAACACCAGCCGTTGCAGTGGAACATCGGCAGCGTCCAGAGATAGATCGGATGGTGCGGCATGGCCCATTCCAGGATATTGCTCACCGCATTGAGGTAGGCGCCGCGGTGATGGTAGACCACCCCCTTGGGCTTGCCGGTGGTGCCGGAAGTGTAATTGAGCGAGATTGCCTGCCACTCGTCCTCGGGCAACCGGTAGGCGTAGTCCGGGTCGCCCTCGGCCAGCAGCGCCTCGTACTCCAGCTCACCGATATGGCGGGCGTCTCCCTCGAACAGCACATCGTCCACGTCGATCACCAGCGGCTTGATGGCCAGCTGCGAGACGGCCTCCTCGACGACGTCGGCAAACTCCGGGTCCACCAGTACCACCTGGGCCTCGCCATGCTCGAGCATGTAGGCGATGGCTTCGGCATCGAGTCGAATGTTGAGCGTGTTGAGTACACAGCCGGCCAGCGGCACACCGAAGTGCGCCTCGAACATGGCCGGCACGTTGGGCAGCATGGCGGCCACCGTCTCGCCCGGCTTGATGCCGCGCCTTTCCAGCGCCGAGGCGAGCCGGCGGCAGCGCGACCAGGTCTCGGCCCAGCTGCGGCGGATATCGCCATGCACCACCGCCGGGTAGTCCGGGTAGATGGAGGCGCTGCGCTCGATGAAGGTGAGCGGCGACAGCGGTACATGGTTGGCCTGCGTCTTGGGCAGGCCCTGTTCGAAGATGCTGTTGTTCATGGTGGGCTCCATTCTGGCGTCATTATTATGGTGCTGTGCGGTCATTATGGTGCTGCGCTGTCGCTGTCCCATGACAGGAGAACACAAATGCCGCCGGCTTGGCTCTAGCGCCCAGTACCGGCGGTGGGATCAGATGGCCGTGGCATCGAAACCAGCCAGACTGGCCATGCCGGCTTCGATCACGCTGCGGTTCGCACGCCCTACCGGCAGCCACTGGCGCAGCGCGAAGTCCGCGGCGACCAGCTTGGCCCGGTAGAACGGCTCGCTGCTGCCCCCGGCCTGGGCAGCGCTGGCCTTGAGGGCGGAGAGCCCCATCTGCCAGGCACACAGCACATGGCCGGCCAGGTTGAGGAAGGGGGTGGCATAGGCTGGATGGCATCCGCTCCGTTCTCGGGATCGCTGCCCTGCTCCAGCACGATGGCCATGGCGGCACGCAGGTCGGCGGCCCCGGCGGCAAGACTCTCTCCCAGGGCGACCAGTTCGCCATGGCCGCGCAGCGCCTCGGCGGTAGCTTCGACACGGTCGAGCAGATCGTTGAGTGCCGCGCCACCGTCGCGCTGCAACTTGCGGCCGGCCAGGTCGAGGGCCTGGATGCCGTTGGTGCCCTCGTAGATGGGTGCGATGCGGGCATCACGCAGCAGTTGGGCGGCGCCGGTCTCCTCGATGAAGCCCATGCCGCCATGAACCTGCACGCCCATGGAAGCGATATCCACGGCCTGGTCGGTGGAGAAGCTCTTGACCACGGGAATCAGGACGTCGACCCGGGCCTGGGCCGCCTTGCGCTCGGACTCGCCTGCGCCGTGACGGGCCACGTCGAGTTCGGCGGCACAATAGAGTGCCAGAGCTCGCAGGGCATCGGTGCGAGCACGCATGGAAAGCAGCATGCGCCGCACGTCCAGATGCTCGCTGATGGTGGTCTCGGCGCCCCGCGCCTTGCCCTGCACGCGGTCCAGGGCGTAGGCAAAGGCGTGCTGGCAGGCCCGCTCGGCCACGCCGATGCCCTGGATGCCGACCTTGTGACGCGCCTCGTTCATCATGGTGAACATGTGGTTGAGGCCACGCCCCTCCTCGCCCACCAGGTAGCCGATGGCACCGTCGCCCTCGCCGAAACTCAGGGTGCAGGTGGGCGAGCCATGAATGCCGAGCTTGTGCTCGATGGAGGCACAGGTGACGTCGTTGCGCTCACCCAGCGAGCCGTCAGCATTGACCAGGGGCTCAGTTACCAAGTACTTCGGCACCAGGAACAGCGAAATTCCCTTATTGCCCTCCGGGGCATCCGGAGTACGAGCCAATACCAGATGAACGATGTTCTCGGCGGCGTCATGCTCGCCCCAGGTAATGAAGATCTTCTGGCCGAACAGGCGGTAATGATCCCCCTCTTCATCAGGGCATGGAACAGCCCGGGTGCGTACCTTGGATAGATCCGAGCCGGCCTGGGGCTCGGTGAGGTTCATGGTACCGGTCCAGCTGCCTTCGACCAACCTGGCAGGTAGGTCTCCTTGAGTGCGTCACTGCCGTGATGCGCCAGCGCCTCGATGGCGCCAGCGGTGAGCATCGGGCAAAGACCCAGCGCCATGTTGGCACCGTGAAGCATCTCCTGCACGCTGCTGGCTACCACCTCTGGCAGACCCTGACCACCGAGCGCCTCGGAGACGCCGATCCCGTTCCAGCCGCCGTCGACATAGGCCTGATAGGCCTCGATGAAGCCGTCGGGCAGGGTCACGCCGCCATCCTCGCGACGGGAGCAGCCCTGCCGGTCGCCACTGGCATTCAGCGGCCCCCACACCTCACCCGCCAGTCTGGCGGCCTCCTCCAGCACGGCTTCGACCAGATCCGGGCTGGCTTCCTCGAAGCCGGGCAGGGCCAGCGAACGATGCTCAAGCAGTTCCTCGAGCACGAAACGAAGGTCACGGACGGGGGCAGTATAGGGAAACATGAAAATACCTCGGGAAAATGATAGCAAGAATAGTAGTTTCACTACTTTTCATTAACCATTATCCCTATGTCGCATGCCGTTCACCAGACAAAAGCACTGCGCCCGATACGGGAAGGTACCGGGCGCAGAAAAGTGGTGGGGCAAAACAGTGACCGCTTCAGCCGCGGTAGGAGCCTGCTGCCTCTTCAGCCGACCGCGCCTGGTCGAGATCGGCCCCGTTGGGCGACTCCTCGTCCTCGTAGTAGGCGATATGCGGCTCATCGGGGGGCGGCGGGCCCACCAGCGGCTCGGCCGTCTCCACGTCCGGCACCGCCTCGGACAGGTCCTCCATGTACTCGTGCTCGGTGGCGCCCTGCATCAGCTCTTCGGTCACCGCCAGCTCGGCACCAGCCGACGACATGGGCGTAGAGGGTGCGAAGGGTGCCACCGGCAGCGGCGCCGGGCGCACGCTGCGCCGCCAGCCGAAGAAGGCCACCATGCCGATGCTCATGGTGCCGAACGCCCAGAACAGCCCCGCGTCGCCCACCGCTGCCATGATCGGCGAAATCAGCGGGGGGCTCACGGTGGAGCCGATGGCATTGATCAGCAGCAGGCCCTGGCTCATGCGCACCAGCGCGCCGGCCGGGGCACGGTCCGCGGCGTGTCCTACCGCAACCGGATAGAGGGCGAATACGCCACCGCCCAACAGGAAAAGCAGGCCCGCCAGCACCCAGGTATTCAATGGCAACAGCAGCATGCCCGCCGATATGAGCGTACAGAAGGTGCAGATCAGGATCAGCACCATCTGGCGATCATGCCGGTCGGACCAGCGGCCGATGGGGTACTGCAGCAACATCGCCCCCAGAATCACCACTGCCATCATCTGGCCGATCTGGTTCACTGTCAGGCCAACGCGCTGGAGGTAGAGCGGCAGCAGTGAATAGACGGCAGCCACCGCCAGCCCCGAGCCGAAGCTGCCCATCACTCCGGTTGGCGTCAACGTGATGAGTCGCATCGGCGAGAGCGGTTCGGCATGTTCGATCAGTGGCGACACCCGTGGAATCATGGCCATGGGCAGCACCGACAGCGATGCCAGCATACCGATCACCATGAACGGTGCGGTGACGCCCATGGCGTCGGTCACGCCCAGCAGCAGCTGGCCGAGGACACCGGCGGCATATAGCGAGATCATGTAGAGCGCCAGCAGTCGACCGCGAACCTTCTGGTCTCCGGAGGTAAGCAACCAGCTCTCGATGACCAGGTAGACCCCGACGGTGGCCCAGCCGCCGATCAGGCGCAGCACGAACCAGGAGATCGGGTCGAGCCATAGGCCCTGCAGCAGCACGGTGACGGCAACCAGCGAGGCGAAACTGCCGTAGGCGCGGATATGGCCGATGCGCAACAGCAACCGGTCGTTGAACATGGCACCCAGCGCCAGGCCGATAAAGTAGGCCGACGAAACCCAGCCGATTACCACCGGCGACTCGCCCGCGGCGTCCAGGCGCAGGGTAATCAGCGTAGCCAGGAAGCCGTTGCCGATCCCCAGAATGAAAAGTCCCAGCAGGGGCGCCAGGGCCATGGCCAGCAGTTGCCGCGACATGAAAGGCCTCTCGACAGCAGTAGAAGAATCGGTAAAACGGTGCGATAGGGAAACAGTGTGGCAGGACCTGCCGAGAATGCCCGCCAGGCAAGACTTGCTACTATGCAGAAACATTTGAGACGGGATGACGCGGCGAAAATCATACGCCGCCGGCACCATAAGTCAACGCCGGAATGGTGCCTTCAGGACTCTATAACGGCGGCTTATCGAAAAGCGACCACAACCCCCATCGAACGTTGATTTCCGGCGTTGTTTTACCCTGGCTTGCGCTGCAACAGGGCCACATCGGCGGCAGGCAGTTCAAGGCGCATATCGAGATGAGAGGCCAGCCACTCGAAGGTGGTGTCGCTGAAGAAAACCACATGGGTGGGATCGAGAATATAGTGCCAACGGGTAAAGGCTTCCCAGGTTGTCACCCGCTTGGTCATCAGGCCCAGCCAGCCAGCGGGCCGCAACATGCCCGCCAGTCGTTCGAGTTCACGCCCCGGTTCGAAGAGATGCTCCGCCACTTCAGTGGCCGTGATGAAGTCGTACTGGCGCTCGAGCACCACCCTGTCAGCGGCATAGAAGGGATCGTAGATCGCCATGGGGTGCCCCGCCTCCTCGAACATGAGCGAAAGCGTGGGGCCGGGGCCTGCGCCGAAGTCGAGCCCTTGCGCACCCGGAGTCAACCGGGCAAGCAGTGGCGTATATAGCCGTGACAGGAACTGCCGATAACCGCTGTCGTCGGGGCTGTTCTCGTGCTGGTCGTAGACCGCTTTCTCCGCAGCGGGAGCCAGACGCTGGGCGGGAGGCACGAAGACCAGTTTGCAGTGTTCACAACGGGAATAGTCGCGTCGGACATCGCAATGATAGTGGTGCGTATCGCGAGATCCGCATAGCGGGCAAGTCTGCATCATCGTATCCTCTGTGCCAGTACAATCTTTCAAGGAGATGTGAATGCTGTCAGGTCTCGACCACCTGGTCATCACCGTGACCGATATTTCCCGCGCCGTGGACTTCTATTCCCGGGTGCTGGGGCTGGAAGTGCGCTACCGCGACCGTGAACGCGTCGACCTGCTGCTCGGCGACGTCGCCCTGCGACTGCACTGGACCGCCACCGACATCGAGCCCCGTGCTGCCACCCCCACTCCCGGGAGTCTCGACCTGTGCCTGCGCAGCCTGTTGCCGCTGGACGAAGTGCAACGGCACCTGGAAGCGCTCGATGTCGAGGTGGAGCTCGGCCCGGTCGACCGTCAGGGCGCCACCGGCCCCATCGAATCGCTCTACCTGCGCGACCCGGACGGCAACCTGCTGGAGATCAGCCGTCCGCTGAAGACAGCCAGCGAATAGTCGCGCCACTGGCATTGTCCCATCTGGCCGGTATCATTGGTGTGACTGGCCAAATCAGCAACACATCTCGCCATTCACCTGCTGGACGTGACATGACCGATAACCTGCATCCTGATGATAACCATGATCGCCGGAGCGTGAACGATCCGGGGTCTCCCGACACCACCATACCCATCGTCATCTATGCGCTGTTACTTGCCGGCATCATCAGCGGCGGGCTGACACAGGTGATCGGTGTGATAATGGCTTATGTCTACCGCGGCAAGGGTCCCCACTGGCTCGACGAGCATTACCGCTACCATATCCGTACTTTCTGGATGGCGATGCTCTATTTTGCTATCTCCGGCCTGCTGACGCTGATCATGATCGGCTTCGTCACCTGGCTACTGACAGTGGTCTGGCTGGTGATTCGCTGCGTGAAAGGGCTCAAGAGCCTGCAGGAGAAGCGCGCTCCCGATAACGTGGACACCTGGCTGTTCTGACGCCCATGAGTGCAACACGGTCTCGTTCACACGCCGTTCAGGCGCGCCTTGCCACCACGCTGTGGCGCACCCTCGCCGGCCGTCGCCTCACCAGCCTGTGGCGCCTTTCCCGCCTGGTCGGCCCGCTGGTGTATCGCCTGAGCCGACGCGAGCGCGACGTCACCGAAATCAATCTCGCCCAGGTCTATCCCGAGCAGAGCGCGACAGCGCGTCGTGGCCTGGCCCGCGAAAGCCTGACCCACTCCACCGCCACCATGCTGGAGCTGGGCTTCGCCTGGATGGCCGACCCCGGGCGGGTCGAGGCTTCCATCGTCGAAGTCCATGGCCGGGAACTGCTCGACGAGGCCCGCGCCCAGGGGCGAGGCGTCATCGTACTGGCGCCGCACTTCGGCAACTGGGAGGTGCTCAACTTCTGGCTCTCCGGTCACTTCCCCTTCACCGCCATGTATGAGCCGCCCAAGATCGACGAACTCGACCCGGTGACACGTGAGGGCCGTGAGCGCATGGGGGCATCACTGGTGCCCACCAACCCCCGCGGCGTGGCGGCATTGCTAAAGGCCCTGAAGCGCGGTGAAGCCATCGGCATACTGCCCGACCAGGAGCCCAACTGGGGTAGCGGCGTCTTCGCCCCCTTCTACGGCCGCCTGGCCTATACCGCCACCCTTCTGCCCAAGCTGGTGGCCCGGACCGACGCCCGCGTCGTCACCGGGGTGGCAAGGCGCCTGCCGGGTCGCGGCTTCGCCATTCACTTCCTTGCCGCCGACGAACGTGTCTACGAAACCGACGAGACTACCTCGGCCACGGGCGTCAATGCCTGTGTCGAAGATGCCATTGCGCTGGACCCGGCCCAGTACCAGTGGGAGTACAAGCGCTACCGCAAGGTGATCCAGCAGCAGGAAGGTCATCCGGATCATGGCTCGTTTCGACTTTACTAGAATCAATTTCCATAACTTTGTCTTCCCGATGGCTGGCAAGCCGCCACCATCCTGCTAGACTGCCTGCAACGCTTGACGGGGTGCCGGTGGAACCGGCTGAGATCGCCATATGACACGCACGGCAGTGCGACCGTCATCACGGCGGGGCCCGTAGAACCTGATCCGGCTCGTACCGGCGTAGGGATCAAGCGGTGGCCCTGACGCGGCATCTGCCGCCACCTGACCCGGCCACCTCTTTTCCCCCCGCCCGCTCCGGATCCGAGCTGATACCGGAGGAAAGATGGGCTATCGCTTCACCGACCTTACCGCCGCATGCCACGACGACTGGCGCGCCTATATCGAGCACGACTTCGTTCGTCAGTTGGGCCAGGGCCGCCTCGCCGATGAGGCCTTCCGCCACTACCTCAAGCAGGACTACCTGTTTCTGATCCACTTTGCTCGTGCCTATGCGCTGGCCGCCTACAAGAGCCCGACCCTGGCCGACCTGCGCCAGGCGTATGAAGGCTTGAAGGCGATCGTCGACGTCGAGCTCGAGCTGCACGTCGGCTACTGCCGGGAGTGGGGCATCAGTGAGCAGCAGCTGGCCGAGCTCCCCGAAGCCCGCGCCACCCTCGCCTATACCCGCTACGTGCTCGACACCGGCAACCGCGGCGACCTGCTCGATCTCCACGTGGCGCTCGCCCCCTGCCTCATCGGCTATGGCGAGATCGCCAACTGGCTCAATGCCCAGCCGGAGACCCTGCGCGGCGACGCCAACCCCTACGACGCCTGGATCGCCATGTACGAGGGCGAGGAGTTCCAGGGCGCCATGCGTGCCGAGCTCGACTGGCTCAATGCGCGCCTGGTCGACGTCACGCCGGCACGCTTCGAGGAGCTGACGCGGACCTTCCGCGACGCGACGCGGCTCGAGATTGACTTCTGGCAGATGGGGCTGGATGGCAGCGATTGACCCCACTGCCTTGTAGTAGACCCGTTGCTGCTGCCACAGGGTGAGGGGCGCCGGGGGCAGGCCGAAGAGGAGGTCCTACGCCATGGATGGCGTAGGTAGCGTACAGGGAGGTATTCACAGCGCCTCCTCGCAGGCCTGCCGCCGGATCAGCCCCGGACTCAAGGCAGCAACAACCCTGCCCGCCTATGACGGCGAGCACCACCACGCTTGACGGGGTGCCGTTACCGACGGCTGAGATCATGTGCACAAGCATGGATCCCGTTGAACCTGAACTGGCTAGGACCAGCGTAGGGATCAAGCGACACGCAGAGAGGCCCCGGCCGCTCTGCCCCTGTCCTCCCAGCTGTCCTCCCTGACAAGACCCTGACAACCCCAAGGGAGAACACCATATGAGCAAGACCCAGCACTTCCTCGCCGAGACCGCCATGGTCGACCAGGCCGCCATCCAGCCGCTGCCCGGCTCGCGCAAGGTCCATATCGAAGGTTCGCGGCCCGATATCCGCGTCCCCTTCCGCGAGATCTCGCTGTCGCCGACCAGGACCTCCGGTGAGGACGAGCAGAATCCGCCGCTGCTGGTCTACGACACTTCCGGCCCCTATACCGACCCCGAGATCAGCGTCGACCTGCGCCGCGGCCTGCCGGAGCTGCGCCGCGCCTGGATCGAGGAGCGCGGCGACACCGAGTTCCTCGACGGCCCCACCTCCGAGTACGGCAAGCGCCGCGCCAACGACCCCATGCTGGCCAAGCTGCGCTTCGACCTGAAACGCACGCCACGACGGGCCAAGGCCGGCAAGAACGTCACCCAGCTGCACTTCGCCCGCCAGGGAATCATCACCCCGGAGATGGAATTCATCGCCATTCGGGAAAATCAGCGCCGCCAGGCACTGGGTACAGCCGAGGTCGAGCGGATTCTGGGTCACCAGCACCCGGGCGAGGGTTTCGGTGCCCGACTGCCGGAGGAGATCACCCCGGAGTTCGTCCGCGCCGAAGTGGCAGCGGGCCGGGCGATCATCCCCTGCAATATCAACCACCCCGAGTCCGAGCCGATGATCATCGGCCGCAACTTCCTGGTCAAGATCAACGGCAACCTGGGCAACTCGGCGGTGACCTCCTCCATCGAGGAGGAGGTCGACAAGATGACCTGGGGGATCCGCTGGGGCTCGGATACCATCATGGACCTCTCCACCGGCCAGAACATCCACGAGACCCGAGAGTGGATCATCCGCAACGCTCCGGTGCCCATCGGCACCGTGCCGATCTACCAGGCGCTGGAGAAGGTCAACGGCGTGGCCGAGGACCTCACCTGGGAGGTGTTTCGCGACACCCTGATCGAGCAGGCCGAACAGGGGGTGGACTACTTCACCATCCACGCCGGGGTGCTACTGCGCTACGTGCCGCTCACCGCCAAGCGCGTCACCGGCATCGTCTCCCGGGGCGGCTCGATCATGGCCAAGTGGTGCCTGTTCCATCACCGGGAGAGCTTCCTCTATACCCACTTCGAGGAGATCTGCGAGATCTGCAAGCAGTATGATGTCGCCTTCTCCCTGGGTGACGGCCTGCGGCCCGGCTCGGTGGCCGACGCCAACGACGAGGCTCAGATGGCCGAGCTCAGGACCCTCGGCGAGCTGACCCATATTGCCTGGAAGCATGATGTCCAGGTGATGATCGAAGGCCCCGGCCACGTGCCCATGCACCTGGTCAAGGAGAACATGGAGAAGCAGTTGGAGTACTGCGACGAGGCGCCTTTCTATACGCTCGGCCCGCTGGTCACCGACATCGCTCCCGGCTACGATCACATCACCTCCGGCATCGGTGCGGCGATGATCGGCTGGTACGGCTGCGCCATGCTCTGCTACGTCACGCCCAAGGAGCACCTGGGCCTGCCCAACAAGGACGACGTCAAGACCGGCATCATCACCTACAAGATCGCCGCCCACGCCGCCGACCTGGCCAAGGGGCACCCCGCCGCCCAGCGGCGCGACAATGCGCTGTCCAAGGCGCGCTTCGAATTCCGCTGGGAGGACCAGTTCAACCTCGGCCTCGACCCGGATACCGCCCGTGAGTACCACGACGAGACCCTGCCCAAGGACTCCGCCAAGGTGGCCCACTTCTGCTCCATGTGCGGACCCAAGTTCTGCTCCATGAAGATCAGCCAGGAAGTCCGCGACTATGCCAACGAACACGGGCTGAACGGCGATCAGGAAGCGGTGATGAAAGGCATGGAAGAGCAAGCGGAGAAGTTCCGCAAGGAGGGTGGCGAACTCTACAAGGAGGTGTGACCTTCCTCGCCAACAGCCAACCTCTGCACGCCGGCCACTGGTCGGCGTGTTTTTTTGTGCCACATGGCGACAGCGAAGAAGGTCTGGATGTAGCCTGTAGCCATGACGGTGGCCGCTACCTGCTTATGCCACCCCTTGTGCAAGGACCCAGTGCAGAAGGACAACAATGATGCCCCACCTGCATGTAGCGCTAGTGACAGAGCGTCCGGAAGCCTGCCTGATCCCACTGCTTCAGCTGCGCCCCCAGCGGGTCGTGCTGGTTGCCGGAAGGCTGAAGCAACAGGCCGCCGAGCGGCTGCAGATACTGCTGCAGCACGAACTGCCCGCCAACACCGAGATCCATCGGTGGGACGAAATGCCGGAGCGCGATCCGCAGCGTATCGGCGACTTCGCCACTCATCTGGCCCGATGGCTCTCTCAACAACAGCAAGACGATCCTGAACTGACCGTCACCTATGACCTGGCCGACAGCGACAAACTCACCGCCCTGCTCTTTCAGCAGGCCATGAGCCACTGCAAGGCCGACTGGCTCTATGTCGACAACCGTGCCGGTGCGCTCTACCGCATGGGGCCGGGACTGAACACCTCAACGCTTGCGGCCGTGGCCATCGAACCCGTGCTCGACATCGACCTCTTCCTTCAGGCAAACGGCCGCAAGCGCATCAAGGCGCTATCCGATAATCCGGCCTGGCGCAGTGCCGTCGAGCGTCACCGGGCCCTGACCCACTATCTGGGCCATCAGGCCGACAAGCTGGCCTGGCTATTGAGCGAGCTCAATGAGCGGGTTCATGGTCCGCAGGGTGCTCTGGTCACCACCGATCCAGCCAAAGGCCCGCACCTCGCCCCATCCCGGTGCCAACAGCTGCTGAGTCGCGCACCGCACTTCCCCTGCACCGACGCGCTGAACGAGTTGAACGACGCCGGCATGCTCGAGTGGTCGAGCGCCGCCCCCCAGCGGGTCAGCTTTTCCTCCCTCGCCGGCGCCCTCTACCTCGGCGGTGGCTGGCTTACCGAATATGTCTGGCTCTGCGCCCAGGAAGTCGGCCTGCACCAGGCCTGCTGTGGGGCCCATGTTCTCGATTTAAGCGGGAATCACAACGGCGAACCCGTGGTCTCGGACTGCCTGGCCGTGCACCACAACCAGTTGCTGTTCATCGAGTGCCTGACGACTCGCCCCGGCCCCGACGCCTGCCTTGAGCAGGGGCTCAAGCGACTGCACGACATGCTCGACCACTCGGCCGGCCTGGCAAGCACCCGCCTGCTGCTAGCCTGCGGCGAATTCGACCGTGCACGCCAACATCTTACCGAGCTGCAGCACAGTCAGGGGCTCAGGGTGGCCGTCATTGAATGCGGCGAGTTGAAACGACTACCCAGCTACCTGCGGCACTGGATGGAGACCGGCAACTGGCCACAGCCATGAGCCAGATGAAAAAACCCCTGCCAGACGGCAGGGGCGAAGAAATAGCTTGGGAAATACTGGACCGGGTATAGCGACCATTCAGAAGCGGAAGCGTACACCGACGCTTGCCGCATCGAAGGTATAGTCGGACTTGTCCAGGTAACGCATGTAATCGGCACCAACTGCCAGGTTGGGTGCCACGTCGAACTCGGCGCCAGCCCCGTAAGAGAAGCCGCTCTCACGGTCCATGTCGAAATCCACTTCGGTCATGCCTACCAGGCCGTAAATCCGGAACTCCTGGGAAATAGGCGCTATACCCTTGGCGTAGGCACCCACCAGATAGTCCAGTTCGACATCACCATCGGAACCGCCGGTGCCGACATGGGCCTCTGCAGCAAAGAATTCATTGAATTGGGCGCCACCTCTGATACGCAGACCCGTGGAATTGGAGGACGAAGCACCATCGGGGTTGAGATCCCAGAACATGGCATCGCCACCGACATAACCTTCAGGATACATCGGCGTCTGGTATTGGGCCTGCGCTGCGGTTGCGAAGCGCCGGTGATCAAAAGAGCAGCGGGAATGGCTAGCAGTTTCATGATGCACCTCCAATTAAAAAACAGCGTTTCCTTACACGCAGAGCTAGTTTGGCTCAAGAAC
>NZ_AZQX01000004.1:0-31131 GCF_000568385.1 Halomonas sp. BC04 | reverse complement strand
AAGCGGTGCGCCCTGCGTCTCACGCCATCCAGATAGTCGTCATGGCGTATCGGATAGTTGATGATCGTATCCCACTCATGCTGGCTGAGGCGGTCTTCCAGCGCCTTGTCGAAGAGTTCGAGCAGTTGCTCGGGCTCCGTGCGATAGCGTGCAGTACGCGAAAACAGCAGAATCAGCAACATGCCGCCAATGATCAGCGTGCAGACGGCGAAGATGAGAAGATAAAGGGCCATGCAGTTGCTCGCACCGGTAGACGTCAGGGTCGCAGCAGAAGAGGGTCGATCGGCATTGCCGATGTTGCCTGGTGAGGTTGGACAGCATGCCTGCGGCGAACTGGAGCGGGTGAAGGGAATCGAACCCTCGTCTTAAGCTTGGGAAGCTTCTGCTCTACCATTGAGCTACACCCGCTGTCTGCGTTTCAATAGTAAACTCAATGCCTTATGTGAAGCAAGCGCGCGCTCTTCGTTTTGCAGACCCAGCTTTCCTAAGTGGTTGTTTTGTCGCTCAGGAGATGTGGCGTCGAGAAGCCTTGCCTGCAGGCAGCCCCGGGTGGGACTCAGGATCAAAGCGGTTGGCAAGAAAAATCTGTGTGGAGAGAGAACTTTTGTCGATTGTGCTGTCTGATCTAGTACAGACAGCAGCGCGATGGCAGTCGCTAACACTGTTGCTCTGGCTCGCAGTTTCGATCTTGCCGCCCATGTTCGCATGTGGCGGCTTTCTTTTGCGCCGGATCTGCGATGCTTTACCTTCGCACCAGGGGGCTGGCCAATGGGACGGGGATGGTGACACTGCGCCCGGTGGTCCCTGGGCACAGTGTCAGGCTGGTTAAAGGCTTATCTACTTGTGCCTCATGCGCACGATGGCAGTCAGGACATCGCGTCGAGTGACGATGCCGACCAGCCGCTCCTGCTCGACAACCGGATAGACCTTGGGCTTGTTCCCGAGCATCTCCTGGGCAAGATCGGTGATGCTCTTGTTGGGGGAAACCGACAGGACCTCGTTGCGCATCAGGTCCCTGACCAGCGGCGGTTCATCATTGAGATAGGCACTCTCGAGAACCTTCCCCATGACATCCTGTTCGGATATGAAGCCGATCAGATGGTCGTTCTTGTCGACCACGGGAACGCCCGGCAGCCGATGCAAGGCCAGGCCTTCGGCCAGGGTGGTCACGGAGGTGTTGGCGGTGACCCGATAGCAGTCCCGGGACATGATGTCGCGAACGATGGTGGGAGCCTTGGTGGGCATGGGCATCTCCTTGGCCGGTGGCACTGGGCTGGTTATGTAACCATCATAGACGAGAGCAGCCCGGGTCTGGCCATAGGGCATAAACACTTTTTCCAACGTTGATGTGATCCTGGCCCGGAACATGGAGCCCAGGCCATGACTCCAATACCGTATGCCACCTTCGAGGCCGGCTTTTCATACCGTCGTGCCGCCGTACCAGAGGAGAATGCCATGGATGCCCGGGAGTATCTGGCCAGGAAAGGCATTGGCCAGGGGCGAGAAGAAGAGCGCCCCAATACGCTGGAAGAGAAGGCATGGGAGCGAGCCCGCGGTGCCGGCTATCGTCAGCCGCATGCCGGCACGCCTCATGACTGGGAGGACTGGGAGCGCTATCACGATGACTTGGCCGAGGGTGCCGAGGCCATAGAGCAGAAGATCGACCATGATGCCCACCGCCAGCTATCCGAGCGGGAGTCGCGTGATGCGGTCCAATCATTTACTCCGCCGGATTCCGGCCATTCGCATCTCGACACGTCACCTCCACCGCAGGATTCGGCCTTGGCCGAATCCTCGATGCTTCGCGTCGCCCTGACGGTGCTGGCGGTATTGATGCCGCCTCTGGCGGTGGGGCTCTCCCATGGTGGCAGGCGGCGTGTCGCGGTGAGCCTGCTGTTGACCCTGCTGGGCTGGGTGCCCGGTGTGATCCATGCCTTCATGTGGCTGAGGCGCGTCCCAGTCTGACGTCCCTGGCCTTTCTCCATGCCCGCACTGCCTCCTTCGCTTTTTTCATTTACTCATTCATGTGCCTTTATGAGTAAAAAAGCATCAGAAATGTTCGGAAGCGAAAGGTTTTAGACGAAACCAATATGCTTTGCAGGCTGCTTCTCTTTTCCCATCAATGTCTTAAGGTGCAGGGTGGAAGGTCACTCTGTTCGGCCTAGACGAAGGTCTAAATCAAAAAACGCTCTTGGCCGTTGCCCGGACTTGGGACCTGCGCTAGTCTCGCTATCGAAATCGAACATTTTCGGTCAAGAATGATTGAAAGCGAACATTTGGGCGCATCGAGCGCAGCCTCTTTCGCCGAACCGACCCAGAACAATAACCAGGGCGAAGTGTATGTCTTCCTATCTTCTCTCCATCGATCAGGGAACCACCAGCTCCAGGGCGATTCTTTTCGACCGTGAGTTTCGCCCGGTCGCCATCTCCCAGCAGGAGCTCGCTCAGTCCTTTCCTGCAGACGGGTGGGTCGAGCACGACCCGGAGTCAATCTGGGAATCGGTGCTGTTCATCTGTCGTGATGTCCTGAGGAAAGGCAGTATCAGGGCTTGCGATCTCGCTGGCGTCGGCATCACCAATCAGCGTGAATCCACGCTGGTCTGGGATCGTGCCACTGGTGTACCGATCCACCCGGTGATCGTCTGGCAGGATCGGCGCACAGTGCAGCAGTGCGAAAGCCTTAACGCTGCCGGCTACGCAGGGGATGTCCAGGCACGTACCGGTCTATTGATCGATCCCTATTTTTCCGCCACCAAACTGGCCTGGATTCTTGACTCAGTCCCTGGCGCGCGTGAGCGGGCCAAACGCGGTGAGCTGGCCTTTGGCACCATCGATACCTTCCTGATCTGGCGATTGACCGGCGGCAGGCAGCATCTCACCGATGCGACCAATGCATCGCGGACTCTGCTCTTCAATATCCACACCCAGGAGTGGGATGAAAGGCTGCTCGAGCTGTTTGACATCCCCGCCACACTGTTGCCCGAAGTCAGGGACTCCAGTGACGACTTCGGCTTGGTCGATGCATCTCTGTTCGGCTGCGAAGTGCCGATAGCCGGCGTCGCAGGCGACCAGCATGCCGCTCTGGTTGGCCAAGCATGTTTCGAGCCGGGAATGGCCAAGAGTACCTATGGTACCGGCTGCTTCATGATGCTCAACACCGGCGAGCAAGCAGTCGTTTCAAATAATCGTTTATTGACCACACTTGCCTATCGACTCAAGGGTCGGCCTACCTATGCCATCGAGGGAAGTATCTTCGTGGCTGGTGCGACCGTGCAGTGGCTTCGGGATGGCCTGCAATTGTTCAAGGATGTCGCCGAGACCGAGCAGCTTGCCCACCAGACCCGCGCAGGTCACAGCGTCTATCTGGTTCCGGCCTTTACCGGGCTGGGTGCGCCCCACTGGGACCCGCGTGCTCGCGGTGCCATTTTCGGCCTGACCCGGGATACGGGAATTGCCGAGATCGTTGCGGCGGGCCTGCAGTCGGTCTGCTTTCAGTCCCGTGACTTGCATGTCTGCATGGGGCAGGACATTTCCCTGGGCAAGGGGCGGTTGAGGGTAGATGGCGGAATGGTATGCAACAGCTGGTTGATGCAATTCCTGGCCGACATGCTCGGACAGGAAGTGGACAGGCCGGCTGTCCTCGAGACAACGGCCCTGGGCGCAGCGTATCTAGCAGCGCTGGGGGTGGGGTGGTATCGCTCACTGGATGAGCTGGCCGCACTGTGGCAATGCGAGAGGACTTTCACACCGAGCATGACCTCTGCCGAGAGGGAATTGCTCTACGACGGCTGGCAAAGTGCCGTGCGACGCGTGAGGAGTGATCTCGGTGAGCCCGTGCTGGCTTGAGGCATGAGCCTGCCCTGGCAGGCCAGATGCTTAGCGGTCATCGCGCAGCGTGTGATGACTAACAATCCGAAATAACAACGATGACAGCGAGTTCAGCATGTCACTGATCCTGGAAAACGTCGATCACGTGGTCAATGGGGCCACACACATCGAAGGCGTCAATCTGGAGCTGGCGCCAGGCTCGTTCAATGTCCTGCTGGGAAGAACCCTGGCCGGCAAGACGACGCTGATGCGAATCATGGCCGGTCTGGAGCCTCCCACGAGCGGCCGGGTGCTGATGCATGGCGAAGACGTGACGCGCAAGTCGGTACGCAAGCGTAACGTCTCGATGGTCTATCAGCAGTTCATCAACTATCCGGCCCTCACCGTCTACGAAAACATCGCCTCACCGCTGAAGCTGGCGCGGGTGCCGCGGGAGGAAATCCGACGGCGTGTCCATGACACGGCCAGCATGCTCCATATCGAACATCTGCTAGATCGCTATCCGGCGGAGCTTTCCGGTGGACAACAGCAGCGTACCGCCATGGGCCGGGCCCTGGTCAAGGACGCCGACCTCATCCTGTTCGATGAACCGCTGGTTAACCTGGACTACAAGCTGCGTGAGGAGTTTCGTGAGGAGTTGCGTGAGCTGTTCAAGACGCGAAACTGCATCGCCGTATATGCCACGACAGAGCCCAACGAGGCTCTGGCGCTGGGCGGGCACACCGCAGTTCTACACCAAGGGCGACTGCTTCAGTACGGCCCCACCGAGGATGTCTATCATCGCCCCCGCGATGTGTTGACCGCCGAGATGTTCTCGGAACCACCCATCAACGTGGTCCCCGCCATCGTGTCGGGATCCGAGGTGACCTTCGATCGCAACGTGCACTTTTCCCTCAACCGAGACCTGGCTAGCCTGGCACCGGGCCAGTACCAGTTCGGCGTACGTGCGTCCCACATTGGGCTGGAGCGTCAGGCCGAGGACGATCTGGAGCTGGAAGTGAAGGTCGACATTGCCGAGATCAGCGGCTCGGAAACTTTTCTTCACGTACGCAACGAACTCTTCCACCTGGTGCTGCATCTGACGGGCGTGCACGAGTTTGCCGTGGACCAACCACTCAAGGTCTACTTCCCGACGCACAAGATCTATGCCTTCGACCGGCACGGCGACGTCGTGCAGATTCCGGCACGCCTAGGAGCGCACTGATGGCCCAGATCACTCTTAAGTCGCTGGCGCACAGCTACTCACCCAACCCCTCTGGCCCAGAAGACTATGCCATTCGCGAGATGGAGCACGTCTGGCACCAGGGCGGCGCCTATGCATTGCTCGGGCCGTCCGGCTGCGGCAAGTCGACTCTGCTCAATATCATCTCGGGACTGCTGACGCCCTCGGACGGAGAGGTGCTGTTCGACGATCAGGTGATGAACGAACTGCCCCCTGAGGAGCGCAACATCGCTCAGGTGTTTCAGTTCCCGGTGGTCTACGACACCATGACCGTATACAACAACCTGGCCTTCCCGCTGCGCAACGTGGGTACCCCCGAAGCCAAGGTGCGCGAGCGGGTGGCCGAGGTCGCCGACGTGCTCGAGCTCACCTCGCTGCTCAAGCGCAAGGCGCGCAACCTCACTGCCGACGAAAAGCAAAAAGTCTCCATGGGCCGTGGTCTGGTGCGAGACGATGTCTCGGCGATTCTGTTCGATGAGCCACTCACGGTGATCGACCCACAGCTCAAGTGGAAGCTCCGCCGCAAGCTCAAGGAGATCCACGAGCGCTTCAACATCACCATGATCTACGTGACCCATGACCAGCTCGAGGCCTCGACCTTCGCCGACAAGATCGCGGTGATGTACGAAGGACAAGTGGTCCAGTTCGGCACCCCACGGGAGCTGTTCGAAGTACCAGCCCACACTTTCGTCGGTTACTTCATCGGCAGCCCAGGAATGAATCTGATGGAGGTCGTGCGCACCGAAGCGGGGGTGCGGACCGGTTCCATTGACCTGGTGCTGCCTGCCGAGTGGCGCGATGCCATCCACCAGAGCCCGTCGCACAATATCAAGCTCGGCATTCGCCCTGAGTTCGTCGAAGTGTTGTCAGCCCCGGCTGACGATGCCTATCCGATCGAGATCGAAAATGTTCAGGATCTCGGAACGTATCGCATCGTGTCGTTCTCGTTTGCCGGTGTCGCGTTTCGTGCGCGCGTGGGAGAGGACCATCAGCTGGCGGGGCGCAAGGCGTTTGTCCGCTTCCCCGAAGCAAGGTTGAACCTGTACATCGATGAGTTCCGCGTGGAGGTGGGGCAATGAACAAGGTCTACAACAACCGGGCGTGGTTCTTGATCCTGCCCATGCTGCTGCTGGTGGCATTCTCCGCCATCGTCCCGCTGATGACGGTGGTCAATTACTCGGTCCAGGACGTTTTCGATGCCAATACGCGTTTCTTCACAGGAACCGAGTGGTTCGAGACGATGCTGAACAATCCGATGTTGCAGGCCGCTCTGCTGCGTCAGTTCGCCTTTTCCTTCACGATATTGGCTATTCAGGTGCCGCTCGGCATCGGTATTGCCCTGCTGATGCCAAAGCGCGGCTGGCAGGCATCTGCCGTTCTGATTCTTATCACCCTGCCCCTGCTGATCCCCTGGAACGTGGTCGGCAGCATCTGGCAGCTCTTCACCCGTGGCGACATCGGCCTGATGGGCGTCGGTATCCGCGAGCTGGGCTACGCCTACAATATTACCCGCAATCCCGCCGATGCCTGGGCCACCATCATCTTGATGGATGTCTGGCACTGGACGCCGCTGATTGCTCTGCTCTGTTATAGCGGCCTGCGTTCGATCCCCGATGCTTACTATCAGGCGGCGCGCATCGACAGGGCATCGAAGTGGGCGGTGTTCCGCTACATCCAGCTTCCCAAGTTGACCAACGTCCTGGTGATCGGCGTACTGCTGCGCTTCATGCACTCCTTCATGATCTATGCCGAACCCTTCGTGCTCACCGGGGGTGGGCCGGGAAGTTCCACCACCTTCCTTAGCCAGTCATTGACCACCATGGCCATCGGCCAGCAGGACCTGGGTCCCTCGGCAGCATTCTCGCTGATCTACTTCCTCATCATCCTGCTGGTCTGCTGGGTCTTCTACACCGCGATCATGAATAGCCAGAAAGATAAAACCACTCAGGGAGGAGCCTGACATGACCAGCTCCGTACCAACCACGCCTGAAACCGTTCGCCAACAGGCCGCCGAGAGTGCTGCAAAGCGTCGCAAGCTGGCACGCAGGACAACCACTCGTTGGCGTCGCCGCACGTTGCTCGGGCTCTACCTTCTCTTCGTGCTACTACCGATCTACTGGCTGCTCAACCTGTCGTTCCAGACCAACAGCGAGATTCTCGGGAGTTTCTCGTTCTGGCCCCACAATTTCACCCTGGGCAACTACATCGGCATCTTCACCGACTCGAACTGGTACATGGGTTATGTCAACTCGCTGGCCTATGTGCTGATGAACATGCTGATCAGCATCTCGGTGGCGCTTCCCGCTGCCTACGCTTTCAGCCGGTTCAAGTTCATTGGTGACAAGCACCTGTTCTTCTGGCTGCTGACTAACCTGATGGCGCCGCCGGCAGTATTTCTGTTGCCCTATTTCCAGCTTTACTACTCGGTGGGCTTGTTCGATACCCATATCGCCGTGGCACTGGCTCACTGCCTGTTTAACATTCCGCTTGCAGTATGGATCCTTGAGGGGTTCATGAGCAGTGTACCCAAGGAAGTCGACGAGACTGCCTACATCGATGGCTACAGCTTCCCCCGCTTCTTTGTCACGATATTTATCCCCATGATCCGCTCAGGTATCGGTGTGACCCTGTTCTTTCTGTTCATGTTTTCGTGGGTCGAGCTGTTGCTCTCCCGCACGCTGACTGCCACCAATGCTCAGCCAATCGCTTCGATCATGACGCGTACTTCGACGGCATCGGGTATCGACTGGGGAACCCTGGCAGCGGCCGGTGTGTTGACCATCATTCCGGGCATCGTGGTGGTTTACTTCGTGCGCAACCATATTGCCAAGGGCTTTGCCCTGGGCCGGACCTGAAAGGGAGGAAACCACGATGGAATGGATGGTCTGGACACTACCCACGGCAATCTTCTTCTCCGTCATAGCCGCGATACTGCTCGGTATGACGGCCTGGGAGCTGGCCTCGCCCACGGTAGAGCGGCGTGGCTTCCTGCCGATCGCCACCACTCGCGGCGACCGACTTTTCATAGGCCTGCTTTCCGCGGCTTATATTCATCTGGCTGTGGTTGGCTTTACTAATATTTCGATTTGGTTTGCTCTGGCGGCTTCCATTCTATGGTTGCTGGTGCTGATGCGCTGGGGCTGAATCAAGGTGGCAAGGATGACTAATTACGTTATGGAAGACGACAACAAGCAAACGAGGTCCACATGAAAAACAACAGGATAAAACTGACGGTGCTGGCAGGTAGCCTGATGCTTGCATCCGCTAGTCTGTACGCCGACTCCCACGATGCCAGAGCCATCGCCGAGCGCCTGGTCGATGAGCACTTCCAGAACTCGACCCTGTCCCGGGAGGAGCAGATCGAGGAGCTGCTGTGGTTTGCCAAGGCCGCAGAGCCGTTCCGCGGCATGGAGATCAATACCGTTGCGGAGGGCCTGACCACCCACGTTTATGAGCGCGATGTCCTGGCGGAAGCCTTTACGGAATTGACCGGTATAGAGGTAACTCACAACATCATTGGAGAAGGTGATCTCGTCGATAATATGCAGACCCAGATGCAGACGGGTCGCAACATTTATGACGGTTTCATCAACGACTCCGATGCCATCGGCACACACATTCGTTACGGGACCACCATCAATCTTTCAGAAGCGATGGAAAACGAGTGGGCAGACTTCACACTGCCGACCCTGGACCTGGACGACTTCATCGGCATCCAGTACACCACCGGACCGGATGGCAGCATCTATCAGCTGCCGGCTCAGCAGTTCGCTAACCTCTACTGGTTCCGCTATGACTGGTTCCAGCGCGAGGATCTCCAGGAACAGTTCCGTGATATCTATGGCTATGACCTGGGCGTTCCCACCAACTGGACGGCCTACGAGAACATCGCCGAATTCTTCACCGAGCACGTCGGTGAGATCGATGGCGTTCGAGTCTACGGCCACATGGACTATGGACGCCGCGACCCATCACTCGGCTGGCGCTTCCACGACTCCTGGCTCTCCATGGCTGGCATGGGCAGCCCGGGCGTACCTTTTGGCAATCCGGTGGACGACTGGGGCATCCGCGTCGATGAGGAGAGCCGTCCGGTGGGGTCCAGCGTGACCCGTGGCGGCGGTACCAATGCGCCTGCCTCGGTATTCGCCATGCAGAAGGCTGTGGATTGGCTCCGCGACTACGCGCCGCCTGAGGCCCAGGGCATGACCTTTGGCGAGGCTGGGCCAGTGCCGGCCCAGGGCAACATCGCCCAGCAGATCTTCTGGTACACGGCCTTTACTGCCGACATGACCGACCCCAGCGTGGCGGTCACCGATGACGAAGGCAATCCCAAGTGGCGCATGGCGCCGTCCCCGGTGGGTCCGTATTGGGAAGAGGGCATGAAGGTCGGCTATCAGGATGTGGGTTCCTGGACCTTCTTCGATTCCACTCCTGAGGACCGTCGTACTGCGGCCTGGCTGTTCGGTCAGTTCACCACCGCCAAGACTGTCTCCCTGGAGAAGCTGATGGCTGGCCTGACGCCGATTCGGGAGTCGGATATCTTCTCCGAGCAGATGACCGAAATGGCACCGAAGCTGGGTGGCCTCGTCGAGTTCTATCGTAGCCCCAACGAGTCCAACTGGACCCCGACCGGTACCAACGTGCCCGACTATCCGCGCATGGCACCGCTCTGGTGGCAGAACCTGGCGCCGGTGATCAGTGGTGAGATCACGCCGCAGGAGGGTCTCGACAACCTGGCCAATGCCATGGACAACATCATGGCACGCCTGGCGCGGGCCAATGTGTTCGAGTCCTATCCGCCGATGCTCAATGAGGAGCGTGATCCGGAGTACTGGCTGTCGCAGCCGGGCGCACCAAAGGCCAGGCTCGACAACGAGATGCCTCAGGGCACCACCGTTCCCTATGACCAGATGATGGAAGAGTGGATGGCCGCCGGTACACGCTGAGAGGTTTCGTCGGGCTGTGGTGCCTGACCGAGACCACATTCGTCGGCGCGGCAGGCAGTAACCGGCCTGCCACGCCCAAGCCCGATACCTGGTGATCGTGTTTCCGGTAGCCTGACCGGGTCAACTCCTGCCCCGTTCGGCGCTCGCCGAGCGGGGTATTTTTTCCGAATAAGGTCCGTTATTCCAGATAGGTCCTCACATGCAATTGCGCAGCAGCAATATCGACAAGTTAGATGGGGAAATCTTTGATGTCCTCATCGTGGGTGGTGGCATCAACGGTGCAGCCGCTGCCGCGGCACTGGCAGGAAAAGGAGCCAGGGTGGCACTGGTCGAGCGTGGCGATTTCGCTGGCAGTACCAGCATGCACTCTTCCAACCTGGTGTGGGGGGGCATCAAGTACATGGAGAGCCGGGACTTTGCCCTGGTTCGCAAGCTTTGCAAGAGTCGCAATCACCTGATCAAGAGCTATCCCTCGACGGTGCAGGAGATTCGCTTCTTGACCACCATTTCAAGGGGGTTCCGTTATCACCCACGCTACCTCTGGGCCGGTAGCTGGCTCTACTGGCTGATCGGCAACGGCTTTACACGCATTCCTCGTTTTCTGGCCCCCTCGGCGATCAAACGGAACGAAGCGATTGTTGACGTTGGAGAGGCTATCGGTGGCTTCGAGTATTCGGATGCCTATCTCCACGACAACGACGCCCGTTTCGTCTTCAATTTCGTACGCGGGGCGCTAAATTACGGTTGCGTGGCGGTCAATTACGTGGAATCTCTGGGTGGCAGGCGTGAGAACGACCTGTGGGTCACTCAGTTGCGCGACGTGATGGACGGCAGAACACTGGAGGTGCGCTCTCGGGTACTGATCAACGCGGCAGGGCCCTGGGTGGATAAGCACAACGCCCTTACGGGACAGCAGACCGATTACCATCACGTCTACTCCAAGGGCATTCACCTGATCGTGCCGAGACTGACTGACAGCCAGCGTGTGCTGGCATTTTTCGCCGACGACGGTCGTCTCTTCTTTGTCATTCCCATGGGGCCGAGGACCTGTATCGGCACCACCGATACCCGCGTCGAGAAGCCGGAGGTCGGTGTTACCGAGGACGATGTTCGCTTCGTCCTTGAAAACATCAATAAACGTCTCTCATTGGACAAGCCCCTGACCACCAAGGACATCATTTCCACCCGGTGTGGCGTTCGTCCCTTGGCCGTGCAGGCCAGTGGCGGTGGCGAGCGCGATTTTCTCCAGCTGTCACGCAAGCACGCCATCGACATCAATGGCGATGATGCCCACTTGAGCATTTTCGGCGGCAAGCTTACCGATTGTCTCAACGTTGGTGACGAGGTGGTCGATGCCGTACGCAACATGGGGGTAACAATACCTCACCCGAACCATCGCTGGTATGGCGAGCCGCCGGAAGAGGTGCGACAGGAGTTCATGCACCAGGCTGCCTTGATGGGGCTCGATAGCATGACGGCTGCGGAGGCTTCGGAGCCATTATCGACCCGCCTGTGGCGTCGTTATGGAACCCATGCCCTGGAGATGCTGGAAGACATTCGGGAGGATCCGCTCCAGGCCGAGGTGTTGATAGAGGGGACCGAATACCTTCGCTGCGAATTGAGGTATGCACAGCGTCGAGAGATGGTTACCCGGCTGGAGGACTTCCTGCGGCGACGCTCCAAGATTGCCCTTGTCGTCCACGAGGCGGCGATACGTGACTCACCCGGCTGAGAGAGGCCTGTGCCATTCTGTTCGGAGACCAGGCCGACGCCCGGTACGAAGAGTACTTTTCCACCAGTCGCAACGAAGAGGCCGTCCTGCCGGCAACGGGAAAGTGAAGCGCTCGGGTGGACTAGGCCGGGGCAGCAACGAAGTGACCGGCGAATTGAAGCCAGGGCAGTTGTGCGTATAATCGCTGTCAACTATCGCGCTCGATGGAGTTTACCGTGGGCTATTTGATTGGCGTGACCGCCCTATGGGCCTTCTCGTTCTCACTGATCGGCGTCTACCTGGCCGGCCAGGTGGACAGCTACTTCGCGGTGCTGGTGCGGGTTGCCCTGGCGGCACTGGTGTTCCTGCCTTTCCTGCGGCCATCGCTTCTGCAAGGGCGACAGCGACTTATGCT
This sequence comes from Halomonas sp. BC04, assembly GCF_000568385.1. Classification (NCBI taxonomy): domain Bacteria; kingdom Pseudomonadati; phylum Pseudomonadota; class Gammaproteobacteria; order Oceanospirillales; family Halomonadaceae; genus Halomonas; species Halomonas sp. BC04. The sequence continues at coordinate 19,009 of NZ_AZQX01000004.1, read as the reverse complement.
GATGGCGCTGGGAGCCGTGCAGCTAGGCCTGATGTATATCTTCTTCTACCAGTCATTCCTGTTGCTGACAGTGCCGGAAGTCCTGCTCTTCACCATTTTCACCCCCCTCTATGTCACGCTGCTGGACGATGCGCTGTTTGGCCGTTTCACGCCTTTCTACCTGCTCACGGCTGCCCTTGCCGTGTTGGGTGCGGCGGTCATCCGCTACCAGGGGCTCGATAGCGGGTTCTGGCTCGGGTTCCTGGTGGTCCAGGGTGCCAATCTCTGCTTCGCCCTCGGCCAGGTGGGTTATCGCCGTCTCTCAGCGACCCTGCCGGCATCCTTGCCGCGGCATAGCGTCTTCGCCTGGTTCTACCTCGGCGCGTTGATCGTCGCCCTGCCGGCCTTTGCCCTGCTGGGCAATGCCGGTGCGATGCCCACCACGAGCCTCCAGTGGGGCGTGCTCGCCTGGCTTGGCCTGGTAGCATCCGGCGTCGGCTACTTTCTGTGGAACCTGGGGGCAACCCGCGTGGATGCCGGCGCCCTGGCGATCATGAATAACGCCTTGATCCCTGCAGGACTGCTGGTCAACCTGGTGATCTGGAATCGTGAGGCCGACCTGTTGCGCCTGGGAGTCGGCGGGGCGATTATCGTCGGCTCGCTGTTTCTCAACGAGTGGTGGCTGCGCCGCCGGGTGGCGGTTGCGGCTTGAGTTTGCCCGGTCTGCTGCCAGCCTCCATAATGGCCGGCCGTGATCCGAGAGGCCAGGGCATGCAAACCTTCAAGAACATCGGTCTGATCGGTCGCCTGGGTAGCACCAAGGTGGTCGACACCCTCAGGCGCCTGATGCACTTTCTCGACGAGCGGGACTACCATGTGATCATCGAGGATCGCACGGCTACCGTGCTGCTCGACCATGGGCATCCGGAAGCCAGCCGCCGAACCCTCGGTGAACTTTGCGACCTGGTCATCGTGGTGGGTGGCGATGGCAGCCTGCTGGGTGCTGCCCGGACGCTTTGTCATAGCGGCACCCTGGTGCTGGGTGTCAACCGCGGTCGCCTGGGGTTTCTCACCGATATCTCGCCGGACGAGCTCGAGGAGCGCGTCGGGCAGGTGCTGGCCGGGCAGTACGAGGTCGAAGAGCGGTTCCTGCTCGACGCGGAACTCTATCGCGATGGCACCCAGGTCGGCAGCGGCGATGCGCTCAATGAAGTGGTACTGCATCCGGGCAAGGCGGTGCGAATGATCGAGTTCGAGTTGTTCATCGACGACCAGTTCGTCTACAGCCAGCGCAGTGATGGCCTGATCATTGCCACGCCGACCGGGTCCACCGCTTATGCTCTTTCAGGGGGTGGCTCGATCATGCATCCCAAGCTGGACGTGATCGAACTGGTGCCGATGTTTCCCCATACCCTATCCAGCCGGCCCATCGTGATCGATGCCGCCAGCGAGATCCGCGTGCATATTGGCGAGACGAATCAGACCTATCCGCATATCAGCTGCGATGGCCAGACCCGTGCGGTTGCCAAGCCTGACGATGTCCTGGTCGTGAAGCGCAAGCCGCAGCGGGTTCACCTGGTGCATCCCCCGGGCCACAATTTCTACGAGGTCCTGCGCAGCAAGCTGGGCTGGAGCAATCGGCTGGGGGACTGACGTGACGAGAGAGGCGGCAATCGAAGGCTACGATCTCATCGGTGACGTTCACGGCTGCGGTGCCACCCTGGGTGCCCTGCTGGAGAAGCTCGGCTACCATCAGCGCGGCGGTGTCTATCGCCATCCGCGGCGCCGAGTGATCTTCCTGGGTGACCTGATCGACCGCGGCCCCCGTATCCGCCTGGCGGTGAGTATTGCCCGGCGCATGGTGGAAGAGGGCGAGGCGCATATTGTCATGGGAAACCATGAGTACAATGCCCTGGCCTACTGCCATCGCGCGCCTCGCCGGCTGGGCCGGGAGTGGCTGCGCGAGCACTCCCCGCGACACAATCGCATCATCAAGGAGACCCTGGACCAGTACCGCGACCACCCCTCCGAGTGGGAGGAGGCCTTGGCCTGGTTCCTCGACATTCCGCTATTCCTGGAGCTGCCCGGCCTGCGGGTGGTTCATGCCTGCTGGGATCAGACCCTGATCGACTCCCTGCGTCAGTCGCACCCGACTGGCCGGATCGACGAAGCCTTCCTGGAGGAGTCGGTGACACCGGGAACCCGGGCGTTCCGGATACTGGATCGGTTGACTCGCGGTACGCATGTGCCGCTGCCGGAAGGTGTCGAGATTCATTCAGGGGACGGCTTTACCCGGCGTAGCTTTCGCGCTCACTTCTGGGCGCGTGAGCCACGCACCTGGGGCGACGTCATATTCCAACCCGACAATCTGCCGGGGGAGCTGGAATCGCGCACTCTGACCGAAGAAGAGCGGGCTCGGCTGAGTTACTACGGCCGGGAGGAGCGGCCGTTGTTCATCGGCCACTACTGGTGCGAGGGTATACCGGCCCTGCCGACGGCCAATATCGCCTGCCTCGACTACAGCGCGGTAAAGTTCGGTCGGCTGGTCGCCTACCGCTGGAGCGGGGAAGCGCGGCTCGACGCCAACCATTTCGTCTGGGTTCGGGTGCCTCAGGAGGAGGCGGCGAGGCCCAGGCCGTGGGAGATCGATTTCGACTGAGCGGCGCTGTTCCGGCAGCTGGTAATGTTATTACAAAGAATAACAACATTTTCTGCCGTACCCCTGAACTTCCTGCCGTCAAGCCCATCAGAGTAAGTGTTCCCTTGAATGATCCCTTGCTCTTATCCGGCGGCCCCCTCCGCCGGATTTTTTCTTTGCGTGGGCACGATTCTTCCGTGCAAGGCATCGTTTCCAGCGCAAACCATTGTGGCGGGCGCCTTTGCGAAGCAGAATTGAACCAGTAATGACTTCAGGGAGTGTTCATGTACCGCATCATGCTGTTTCCCCATGATGCCGAGATCGGAGAGCTGCGCCGAGCGCTTTGGGCCCACCGGATCGGTCACCGCTTCACCGAGGAAGAGGAGGGGCAGGTACTGTGGCTGGCCAATCCGGATCAGCATGACGCCATGATGCAGCTGCTGTCGCGCTGGCAGCGGGGCGAGCGGCTCGTGACCGAACGGCGTCGAAAGGCGTCGGGTGGCAACTCGCTGGCGGTGCCATTCCGCCAGGCGCCAGTCACGGCCACTGCATTGGCGCTCTCCCTGCTGGTATTCGCGCTCATGGGTGTGATGGGCGACATCGTCGTTGCCGCACTGACCATCGTGCCCGTGGGCATCGTCAACGGTAGTGTCGTGTTCGGCAGCCTGGGCGATGCCATGGCATCCGGACAGGTATGGCGGCTCCTGTCTCCGGCCTTTCTGCACTTCGGCTGGATGCATCTGATATTCAACATGCTCTGGCTGTGGTACTTCGGACGTCAGGTCGAGGCCCTGCAGGGACCTCGGCGCATGCTGCTGATCCTGCTGGTGGCCGGCATCGGCGCCAACCTGGCCCAGTACGCAACGGGTACGGTGCTCTTCGGCGGCATGTCCGGGGTCGACTTCGCCCTGCTGGGTTATGTCTGGTTGATGTCCCGGCGCGCGCCGCAGAGCGGCTTCTTCGTGCCCCAGATGCTGGTGGTCTTCATGCTGGGCTGGATGGTCTTCACCATGACCGATGCCGCCTCGGCCGTGGGTTTCGGCAATGTGGCCAACGAGGCGCATCTTGGCGGCCTGGTCGTGGGGTTGGCGCTGGGCTGGTATTATTCCGGGCGTGCTCGCCGCCCTTGAGCTCCCGCCGCTATTTCTAAAGAGACTGACTCCATGAGCGACATGACCTTCGAACGCATGATCCAGCAGATGACCCCGGCCATCTACGAGAGCCTCAAGCAGGCGGTATCACTGCGCAAATGGCCGGATGGTCGGATGCTGACCAGTGAGCAGACCGAGCTCTGCCTCGAGGCGGTGATGCGCTACGAGGTGGAGAACAACGTGCCCGAGGCGCAGCGGGTCGGCTATCTGGAGCAGCGCACCTGCGGTAGCGCCAGCTCCGGCGCCGATGTTCCGCCCGAGCTGGCTGGATTAGCCCGGGATGCCACCCGTGACTGAGGAAATACGGCATAAATGGCTGCGCGGGCGAATCGCTTCGTTGCGCGCTGCTCGACATCCTCACCTAGTACCGCATAGGCTCCGGTGGACTCGAAACCTGCGGTTTCTCACCCTGCGGGGCCATCCTTCGGATGTTTGTCGCTGCGCTCGGTTCTGCGCTGCGTGCGCCTTGCTCTTCATCCCGCTCGCCAATCTATGCCGCACTTCCTATGAACATTATTGAAAAGACAGAAATCAATCCCGCCGTCATTCAGGGATGCCTGAGCAAGATGGCTGTCGCCACTGGCGAGCAGGGTGAGCCCGTGCGCTACACCCTGCGCGCTGGGGAGCACCGTCTCGATCTCAATGTGCGTCTGGGCAAGCCTCTGCGGCTGACCTGGACGGGGGCTATCGCCTGCACCCATTGCGGCCGTGCGACCAAGAAGAGCTTCGCCCAGGGCCACTGCTATCCCTGCTTCAAGAAGCTGGCCCAGTGCGATACCTGCATCATGAAGCCGGAGCTCTGCCACTACTTCGAGGGCACCTGCCGCGAACCGGAGTGGGGTGAGCGCCACTGCTTCCAGCCCCATGTGGTCTACCTGGCCAACTCCTCCGGACTCAAGGTCGGCATCACACGGGGGACCCAGGTGCCGACGCGCTGGCTCGACCAGGGCGCGATCCAGGCCCTGCCCATCCTGCAGGTCGATACCCGCCAGCAGTCGGGTTTCGTCGAGATGCTGTTCAAGGAGGAGGTGGCCGATCGCACCAACTGGCGTGCCATGCTCAAGGGCGAGGTCGAGCCAATGGACCTGTGTGCCGAACGGGACCGGCTGCTGGCGCGCCTGGAGGGCGGGCTCGCCAACCTGCATGAGCGCTTCGGCGCCGACGCGATCCGGGTGCTCGAAGCCTCGCCGATGGCGTTCGACTACCCGGTGCTGGAATTTCCCCGCAAGATCGTCTCCCACAACTTCGACAAGAACCCCGTCGTGGCCGGCACCCTGCTGGGCCTGAAGGGGCAGTACCTGATCCTCGACAGTGGCGTGATCAATCTGCGCAAGTTCACCGGCTACGAGGTGGCGGTCGCCTGAGGAGGCGGTGTCGCGCAGTGAAGCGGCAAGAGGCTATGCTTGTGCGTGCACATTAACCGCCCAGGAAAGGTCATGTACCGACTGCATATCGCCAACAAGAACTACTCTTCATGGTCGCTGCGCCCCTGGGTGCTGATGCGCCAGCTCGAGATCCCCTTCGAGGAGTGCCTGACACCCTTTGACCCGGGCACCAGCTGGGCCTCATTTCGTACCTTTTCGCCATCGGGCCTGGTGCCCTGCCTGGAAGATGGCGCCCGCCCGGTCTGGGACTCGCTGGCAATCATCGAGTACCTGGCGGAGCGCCATGCCGGTGTCTGGCCTGCCGACGACGAAGCACGGGCCTGGGCCCGCTGCGCCAGCAGCGAAATGCACGCCGGTTTCTCCGCCCTGCGTGGCCAGTGTTCCATGAACTGCGGGGTGCGGGTGCGATTGCAGGAGGTGTCGCCGGGGCTGTCCCGCGATCTGGCCCGGCTCGACGAACTCTGGCAGCAGGGGTTCGAGCGTTTTGGTGGGCCCTTCCTGGCGGGGAAAGTCTTCACGGCGGTGGATGCCTTCTTCGCCCCGGTGGCGTTTCGCGTACAGACCTTCGGTCTCGAGCTGAGCGAGCCCTCGTTGGCCTATGCCGAGCGTCTGCTGGCACTGCCGGTCATGCAGCAGTGGTACACCGAGGCACTGGCCGAGCCCTGGCGCGAAGCGGACCATGAAGCTGAGCTGCACAGGAGCGGCACCGTGCTGGAGGATCGCCGCCAGGTGCATTGAGCAGCCAAGGCAGAGACAAGACGAGGCCCCATACGATGGCGGACAAGATGCGTGCGATGCGCCTGCAGGCCCCCGGCCAACCGCTGGTGCTGGAGTGGATTCCCCGGCCCGAGCCTGGGCCGGGGGAGGTGCAACTGCGGGTGCTGGCCTGCGGCGTCTGCCGTACCGACCTTCACGTGGTGGATGGCGAGCTTGACGATCCGGCCCTGCCGCTGGTTCCCGGGCATGAGATCGTCGGCATCGTGACGGCGGTGGGCGAGGGTGTTCAGGCTCCGGCGGTGGGCAGCTATATCGGCGTGCCCTGGCTGGGCTGGACCTGTGGAAGCTGCGATCACTGTATGGCAGGGCGTGAGAACCTTTGCGCGAGCGCCCTGTTCACCGGCTATACCCTGGATGGCGGCTATGCCGAATTCTGCGTGGCCGATGCTCGCTACTGCTTTTCCCTGCCGGGCACCCAGACCCCGGGCGATGCCCAGGCGGCAGCCCCGCTGCTGTGTGCCGGCCTGATCGGTTACCGGACCTGGCGCTTGGCAGGCGGCGAGACCCCGCGGCGACTGGGTATCTATGGCTTCGGCGCCGCGGCGCATATTCTGGCCCAGCTCGCGGTGGCCAAGGGGCAGTCCGTCTACGCCTTCACCCGCAAGGGCGATACCACCGCCCAGGCATTCGCCCGCCGGTTGGGCGCCGTGTGGGCAGGAGGAAGCGACGAAGCGCCCCCCGAACCACTGGACGCTGCGTTGCTGTTCGCCCCGGTTGGCGAGCTCATACCCATCGCGCTTTCCCACGTCCGGCCTGGGGGGGCGGTGGTGTCGGGTGGTATCCACATGTCCGATATTCCGCGCTTTCCCTACCGACTGCTGTGGCAGGAGCGTAGCGTCAGCTCGGTGGCAAACCTGACCCGCCGAGATGGCGATGAATTCCTGCCGCTGGCTGCACGGTTGCCGATACACACCGAAACTCGTGCCTATCCCCTGGAAGAAGCGAACCAGGCACTGGCCGACCTGCGCGAAGGGCGATTGACCGGTGCAGCGGTACTGATGCCCTGACCGTGAGTTCCCCGGTAGATGTTCCAGTGGCCTCATTCGAACAGGTCGCCCTGGTCGCGGGGCGGTCGAAAGGCCGTGACATCCAGCCGCTGCGCCGAGCGTACGGCCGGTTCATTGAACCCCAGTCGTCGACAGGCCTGGCTGAAGCGCTGGGCCAGCAAGTCGGCAAACACCCCTTGGCCACGCATGCGCTTGCCGTGGCGGGCGTCATAGGTCATGCCGCCGCGACACTGACGCATCAGGCTCATCACCTTGCCGGCCTCTCGGGGTAGTGGGCATGCAGCCACTCCTCGAACAGCGGTGCGACCTCGTGGGGCAGTCGCAGCAGTGTCCACCCGGCACAGTCGGCGCCGGCGTTGCGGGCCGCCTCGAGCAGTCGCTCCATTTCGTGGTCGGTCAGCCCGGGAATCACCGGTGCGATCAGGGTCCCAACCGGTACTCCGGCCTGGGCGAGATTCTCGATGATTCGCAACCGGGCGGTGGGGGAGGCGGTTCGCGGCTCCAGGGTGCGCTTGAGATCACGGTCGAGGCTTGTCAGGCTGATCATGACGCGAACCAGGTTCCGTTCGGCCAGCGCGCTCAGCAGGTCGAGATCGCGCAGGATCAGGGCGCTCTTGGTCACGATCGACACCGGGTGGCGGCACTCGATCAGCAATTCGAGCAGCCGGAGCGTCGTACCGCGCTCGGCTTCCAGCGGCTGATAGCAGTCGGTATTGCCGGAAAGGGTGATCGGGCGGCAGACATAACCGGGGTGGCACAGCTCCTCGCGCAGGCGTTCCACCAGACCGCTGCGGGCGATCAGGCGGGTCTCGAAGTCGAGCCCGGGCGAGAGGTCCCAATAGGCATGGCTGGGCCGGGCATAGCAGTAGATGCAGCCATGCTCACATCCCCGATAGGGGTTGAGTGAGCGGTCGAAGGGCAGGTCCGGCGAGCGGTTCCATGACAGGGCGCTGCGGGCCGTTTCGTCGCGCACCAGGGTTGCCAGGCGCTGGGGCGTAGCGTCTTGCCACCAACCATCGTCCACTGCTTCGCGTTGCGTGAGGGCGAAGCGGTTGCCCGGGTTGAAAGTGGCGCCACGCCCCTTGAGTGGTGGAGTCTGTGCCATATTGACACCTCGGATGCTGTATATATGCACAGTATAGTTGAGGCGTCATGAATCACAAGCTCTGTCACTGCTGACGTACGGGTTGGTCCGTGGGTGGTCGTTCAGCTAGTTTGAAAAGCGAGCGGCCCCTTGCGGTCGCCGCGATGCCCTACGCCAAAAGCAAGGGCTTCCAATCGCTGCAAGGATGCCGTATGTCCATGAATTCAGACGCCGAAGAGCTGGCGTCTAACGAAGCGCTCTTTTCGGTACAGGGGCTCTGGTGCACCAGCTGTGCCCTGGCGGTGGAGGCGCAGCTGGAGCGCCTGCCCGGCGTCACGTCCGCCAGCCTGCACTATCCCAGCGCCACCCTGCTGGTGTGCGGGCACCCCGAGGCCCTCGACGAGAGCGTCCTGGCGAGGGCGGTACGTCGCATCGGCTATCGACTGGGGCCACCGGAGGCGGCCGGCGATGCCGAGGCACGCCTCGAGGAGGAGAGTCGCTACCTTATCCTGCGTCTGCTGATCGCGGCCTCCTTCGGCATGTGGACGATGCTCGCGTCACTGCTGATCTATGCGGGAGCGCTACCCCATTCCGGACTGGAACAGGTCCTGGCCTGGGTGTCGGGGGCCTTTGCCCTGCCGGTGGTGGCCTATGCCGGGCTGCCCTTCTATCGGGCCKCCTGGCGGACACTGCGCGCCAGCAGGCCGGGATGGATGCGCTGGTCTCCCTGGGTGCCCTGGGGGCCGTGGGAGTCTCTCTGTGGCTGCTCTCTCGAGGCTCGGGGGAGGTCTACTTCGACACGGCGGTCATGCTTATCCTGCTGCTTTTGGCGGGGCGGCTGGTCGAGACCCTCTGTCGTCATCGCGGCCTGCGTGCACTGCAGGCCCTGCATACGCCCCCGGGTGACGTTCGCCGGCGCAGCGTGGGCGCTGGGAGGACTGCCCGGTGGAGGCGGTAGCGCAGGGCGATTGCCTGCGAGTGGAGGAGGGCGAGGTGCTGCCCCTGGATGGGGTGCTCAGGGGGGGCGAGGCATTGCTCGACCTTGCGCCGCTCACCGGGGAGAGTGCGCCGCGCCGCTGCCTGCCCGGTGACGCGGTGGCGGCGGGCTGTCGCAACCTGGGGGAGCCACTGGTACTGGAGGTGACGGCCCTCGCCGGTGAGTGCCGACTGGACAAGCTGCGTGAGCAGATGTGGTGGCAGCAGGCGCGCAAGGGGGAGCTGCAGCGTCTGGCCGACCGCTTCGCCGCCTGGCTAAGTCCGCTGGCAGTCGGGCTCGCCCTGTTCACCTGGGGCATGACTCTACTGGCGGGGGTGGCCGGGGGAGGAGGCCCTGGTGCGGGCGCTGTCGGTGCTGGTGGTGGCCTGCCCCTGCGCCGTGGGTCTGGCCGTGCCCCTGGCCGGGCTGGCCGGCAGTGGCCAGGCGCTGGGGCGGGGCGTGGTCTTTCGCGACCCGAGTACCTTCGAGAACCTGGCGGGCATCCGGGCCGCGGCCTTCGACAAGACCGGCACCCTGACGCCCGGGGAGCCGAGGGTGCTTGGCATCAGCGTGGCGCCCGATGTTGCGAGGGCAACGCTGCTGTCACTCGCGGCCAAGGCGGTCCAAGCCAGCGAGCACCCATTGGCAAGGGCGCTGCGACGCCGCCTGCGCGACGAAGGCGTGGTGGAGGCGGAGGGCGTCACCCGGGCGGAAGAGCTGGCCGGGCGCGGGCGTCGGGTTCGGCTCGATGATGGCCGAGAGCTGCTGCTGGGCAGTCGCGGGTGGCTGGCGGAGCAGGGCATTTTCGCCCCGGAGAGCGACGAGGAGGCAAGCAGCGAGATCCTGCTGGCTTGCGATGGCCGCTGGCTGGGTGGCTTCACCCTGGGGGAGGAGCCGCTACCCGGCACCGGCGAGACGCTGGCAGGGCTACACGAAGCCGGCCTGGCCCTGGCTCTGATCAGCGGCGATCGGCGGGGTGCCGTCGAGAGCCTTGGCAGGGCCGTGGGCCTGGTGCCAGAGGAGTGCTATCCGGAGCGGAGCCCCGAAGCCAAGGCAAGGCTCATCAGCGCGCTGCCCCAGTCCTCGCTCTACGTGGGTGATGGCATCAATGACGTGCTGGGCCTGGCCACCGCGACGGTGGGGGTGGCGCCTTTGGGCGCGAGTTCGGCGGCACGGGAGGGGGCCGGCGTGGTGTTGATGCGCCCGGGCATCGAGGGTGTCGCCTCGGCATGGTGGCTGGCCCGCCGGACCCGGCGGGTGATGCGCCAGAACCTGGTGCTTTCGGGGCTCTACAATACCTTGGCACTGGGCCTGGCGGTGAGCATGGCGATTCCCCCCTTGGTTGCCGTGCTGGCCATGGTGGCGAGTTCGCTGAGCGTCATGGCCAATTCCGCTCGGCTGGCGTGGCAAGACGGCCCAGAGCCGGCCGCGGAGCAGGACAAGGCAGGAGAGCCGTTGCGCCCAGAGGGTGGCGAGCTCGCGATAGAGACGAAGCGAGTCTCCTGAGCGGCATGCGCATAATGCCGGGCCCTTGCTAAGATGGTGCCCCTCTCCATGCCCAGCCAGGATGCAACGCATGCTCACCGATACCCTCGCTCGACTTCAGCCCACCGACAGGGCCATTGCCGGTCGCGTCTCCGATCACGTCGATCAGCTGACCAAGCCGCCGGGCAGCCTCGGCCGGCTGGAGTCGCTGGCGATCACCCTCGCCACCATCACGGGCGATGAGCTGCCGCGCGTCACCCCACCCGGCGTGCTGGTATTCGCCGCCGACCATGGTGTCGCCGCCGAAGGCGTCTCGGCCTTCCCTCAGGCGGTTACCGCTCAGATGGTGGGCAATTTCGTTGCCGGCGGGGCGGCCATCAATGTCTTTGCCCGTCAGATCGGTGCCCGGCTCGAGGTCATCGACGTGGGCGTGGTCAGCGAACTTTCCAGGGATAGCGCCGCGCGTGGCGGAGAGAGCGGACTGGTACACGACAAGGTGCGCCGAGGCACCGCCAACTTCGCCGAGCAGGATGCCATGCAGCGGTCCGAGGCGGTGCAGGCGATCGAGGTGGGCATCCGCGCGGCCGAACGAGCCGTTGCCGCCGGCTGTCGCTGCCTGATCGTGGGGGAGATGGGCATCGCCAACACCACCGCGAGCAGCGCCATGCTGGCCGTGCTGACCGGTGAGCCGGTTGACGGCCTGACCGGGCAGGGAACTGGCATTCCCGAGAGCCGGCTGGCCCACAAGCGAGCCGTCATCGAGCGCGCCATCGCTGCCAGGGCGCCGGATCCCGAGGACCCGCTGGATATCCTGGCCAAGCTGGGGGGCTCGAGATCGCCGCCATGGCCGGTGCCTACCTGGGCGGGGCGTCGCGGCGTGTCCCTTTGCTGGTGGATGGCTTCATCGCCACCGTGGCGGCGTTGCTGGCCTGCCGTATCGAGCCGAAGGTGCGCGACTATCTTATCTTTGGCCACCGTTCCCGGGAGCCGGGGCACGCGCATGCCTCATGGCACTGGGCGGTGAGCCGCTGCTGGAGCTGGAGCTGCGTCTCGGTGAAGGCTCCGGTGCGGCACTCGCGTTCCCGCTGCTGGAATCGGCAACCCGCATGCTGGCCGACATGGCCACCTTCGCCTCTGCCGGCGTGGCGGGCAGCCAAGAGACATGACGGCGGAGCCGCTCTCGCTGACGCTGCTCGCCTTGGTGGCGGTGGCGATCGTGCTAGACCTGCTGATCGGAGATCCTCGCGGCCTGCCGCATCCGGTGGTGGGCATGGGCCGGATGATCGCTTGGCTGGAGCGAGCCTGGAACCGAGGTTCATCGCGGGCTCGCCAATGCAAGGGAGCCATCATGACCCTTCTCGTGGTCATGGGCGTCTATCTCCTGGCCTGGGGCTTGCTGACGGGGCTGGCATGGCTGCATCCTCTGCTGTCGCTGGTCGCGGAGATCGGGCTGCTGGCCTCCACCCTGGCCATCAAGGGGCTGCAGGATGCCGCGAGGGAAGTGGCTCGCCCCCTGGCGTCCGGCGACCTGCCGGCGGCGCGCCTTGCCCTGGGGAGGATCGTCGGGCGCGATACGGCAATGCTCGACGAGGGCGAGATCACCCGGGGGGCGGTGGAGACGGTGGCCGAGAACAGCGTCGATGGCGTCACCGCCCCGCTGTTCTGGGCCCTGCTCGGCGGCGCCCCCCTGGCCTTGGCTTACAAGGCGGTCAATACGTTGGACTCCATGGTCGGCTATCGCAACGAACGCTACGGTGACTTCGGCTGGGCATCGGCCCGACTCGACGATGCGGCCAACTGGGTGCCGGCACGGCTCACCGCCCTGGCGATGTGGCTGGCGGCCTTCACGCTGCCCGGCGCAGGAACCCGTGGCGCCCTGGCGGCCACCTGGCGCGAGGCACCACGTCATGCCAGCCCCAACAGCGGCTGGCCGGAGGCGATGATGGCCAACCTGATGGGGGTCCAGGTGGGTGGTACCAACCACTATGCCGGGGTCGCCTCGCACCGTGCCACGCTGGGCCGGCCACTCGAGGTGCTGGAGGTTCGCCATATCTCATTGTCCATCCGCCATCTGCACGGCACCTGGTTGCTCTTCATCGTGCTGATGGCACTCACGATAGCAGTGAAGGAGGGGCTGTCATGAAGCCGCAGGGTGCCTGGCCGAGCCACGGCGGACAGGGGGCTGCCCTGCTGGAGCGCTTCGGCCTGCCGACGACCCAGCCATTGCTCGATTTCAGCACCAATCTCAATCCGCTGGGTCCGCCCGGCTGGCTGGCTGATGCCATTGCCGGTGCCATGGCGGGACTATCCCGCTATCCCGACCCTGACTACCGGGCTGCCCGCGAGGCGATCGCCGGTCACGAAGGCGTGGATCCGAATCAGGTACTGCTGACCAACGGCGGGGCCGAGGCGATCTTCCTGGCCGCCGGGCTGCATGCCCGTGGCCGGGCGGTCATCGTCGAGCCCAGCTTCTCGGAGTATGCCCGGGCCTGTGCGGCCCATGGCCTCGCCGTCACACGCCTGTCACTGGCAGCGCCGACCTTCGACCTGGACCCGGCCAGGCTCGCCTCGCCGCTCCGCCGGGCCGACGTGCTGTTTCTCTGCCGGCCCAACAACCCCACCGGAACCCTGCTGCCTCGGCCTGCCATGGAGAGTCTGCTCGACGCGGCGCAACGGCAGGGGGTCACGGTGGTGGTGGACGAGGCCTTCATCGACTTCGTCGATGAACCTGGAGCTGCGCTGACCTCGCTGCTGCCCCGGTTCGACAACCTGGTCCTGCTGCGCTCCCTGACCAAGCTCTACACCCTGCCGGGGCTGAGGCTGGGGTATCTGTTGGCAGACGCGGAGACGGTCCGTCGGCTCCAGGCAGGCCAGCCACCCTGGAGCGTGAACCATCTGTCAGCCGCACTGGTGGCGCCTCTGCTGGCGGATGGCGACTTTCTGGATCGCACTCACACCTGGCTGCGTGAAGAGCGCCCACGCCTGCAGGCGGGCCTGGTGTCGCTGGGCCTTGAAGTGGTGCCGAGCCGGGTCAATTTCTTTCTGGTGCGCCAGGGCAGCGGTCCGTCAGCGGGCAATGCATTGCTTGGGCGATTGCTGCAGGCCGGCATCCTGGCTCGGCATACGCACAATTTTTCCGGCCTCGACGGGAGCTGGCTGCGCCTGGCACTGCGCGGGTCCGCCGACAATGATCGTCTGCTGGGGGCACTGTCGCCAGTGGCGGCGAGGGGGCAGTCATGATCGCCTTCGTCAGTGGCGGTGCCCGCTCGGGCAAGAGCTCAGTGGCCGAGAGCTTGAGCCTCGACTGGCAGCAGCGGCTTGGTGGCTCACGCATCTACCTTGCCACCGCCACGGCCTCGGACAGCGAGATGGCGGCCCGCATCGAGCGTCATCGACGCGATCGAGGCAGCGGCTGGGTTACCCTGGAGGCTCCGCTGGCCCTGGGAAAGGCACTCACACCGGTGCCGGCCGAGGCTACCGTGCTGCTCGACTGCCTGACGCTCTGGGCCAGCCGGGCGCTCTATGAAGCCGGCTTCGACGAAGAAGCGGGATGCGCAGAACTGACGGAACTGCTGCTCGAGGCCAGGAAGCGAGAGATCGCTATGGTGGTGGTATCCAACGACCTCAACGAAGACCTGCCACCCCGGGACGCAGAGACCTGGCGATACCTGGCATTCCTGCAGCGGCTGCACCGCCAGCTGGCCACGGAGGCGGATCGCGTGGTCGAGGTGGTGGCAGGCATGGCCATCGAATGGAAATGTGGCGAGGCGCTGAGGCAATGAAGGCGAGACTATGGGGCCCATGAAAGAGGCCGGCTATGGCCTGCTGCTGGCAATCCAGTTCCTGACCCGGCTGCCGGTGCCGGTCACTTGCCCCTGGACGCCGGCCACCAGCCGCTGGGCGCTGCGCTGCTACCCGCTTGTCGGGTTGCTGCTTGGGGCGATCCTTTCCAGCCTCGGGGCTCTGCTGCAGGGTGTTTTGCCCACCCCAATGCTGGCGCTGGTGCTGCTCAGCCTGTGGGTGGGGCTCTCCGGCGGGCTGCACCTGGACGGCCTGATGGACGTGGCCGACGCCCTGGGCAGCAATGCGCCGCTGGAGCGCCGCTGGGCGATCATGAAGGACCCCCAGGTGGGCAGCTTCGGTATCCTGGCGCTGGTCTTCCTGCTCGCCTGGAAGGTGACTCTGCTCTGGGGCTTGCTGGAAGCCGAAGTGAGTCTGGTCGTGCTGGTGGTGGTGCCAGCCCTCGGGCGCCTGGGGGGTGTGGCGCTGCTGCTGTTGGCTCCCAGCGCTCGGAACGAGGGCCTGGCCTGGGCCTGGCGACAGCACCTGCAACGCCGCGACCTGGCACTGTCGCTGCTGCCCCTGGCGGCAGCATTCTGGTTGCTGCCGGGCGGGTTATTCGTGATGAGCGGCCTGGCTGTGGTGCTGCTGGGCTGTCTCTCGCTCTTCCTGCTGGGCTATGGCTGGCTCATGAGCGCGCCTTCGGCGGGGTCAATGGCGATATCGTCGGGGCCGCCATCGAGGCAGCGGAGCTATGGCTGCTGCTGATTGTCTGGGTCTGGTGGGTGTCGGGCTGACTGCCGGGAAAGGAGGAAGGATGATGGAGTCGACAACGCTGGAACTGGTGATCGTCCGCCATGGGCTGACCGACTGGAACCGCGAACAGCGTTACCAGGGCCAGCGCGACATCCCGCTGCTGTTGCCCGATGCCCTCGATGCCATGAATCAGCTGCGGGACCAGCTGGCCGATGAGCGATTCGAGGCGGTGTATTGCAGTGACCTGACCCGCTGTCGCCAGACCCTGGCGCATGTGTGGGATGCCGGCGAGGTGCCCTTTGAGCCCCGCTTCGACGCCCGGCTGCGTGAGCTCGACTTCGGTGACTATGAAGGCATGCGTTACGCGGACCTCAAGGATGAGCCGCTCTACCGGGCCTGGATCGAAAGCCGTGGTGAGCAGGCACCGCCCGGCGGAGAATCCACGGCACAGCTGCGTTACCGGCTTGGCGCCTGGTTGACGGAGCTGTTCCTGGCCGCCGAGGCCGAAGGGCACCGCCGGATACTGACCGTGACCCACGGCGGGGTGATCCGCGAACTGCGCCGTCGCTTCGAGGCCATCGACTTCTGGGACGGCAGCGTCAGCCAGGCCCAGGGGCGTCGGCTGACCTTTACCCATCGGCAGGGAGGCTGGTCATGCAGCTCTTCATCGGCGGTGCCTGCGCCGGCAAGCGTGAGGCCGTAGTCCGTCATTTCCCCGCGGCTTGCTGGCAGCGTATCGGCCCCCGGGCGAACCCGGTCGATTGGCTGGCGGCACTCGAGCCGGGAGGGGGGCTGGCGCCGGGAGGCGTGCTGGTCGTGACGGGCTGGACGGCCTGGCTGGAGGCGGCGCTGGATCGGGAAACCGATGATGATCGGCTACGGCAAGAACTGGCCGCCGCCGTGGCGATGATCCTTGAAGCCGAGCATGATCTCGAGCTGACCATGATACTGATTCTTGCAGAAATGGGCCGCGGGATCGTGCCCATGGCGCATCGGGATAGGCGCCTGCGCGATCTCGCCGGCTGGCTGGCCCAGGACGTAGCGTCCCGGGCGGAGCAGGTGTGGTATGTGCGCCACGGACTCGTCCAACCACTGCGCCAGGTCAAACCTCCGGGTGTTTGACATTGACGCCCCCCGGAGCGGTTGTTAGCTTACGTCCACCTCTCAGGTGCCTCATTGCTTTATCCGAGGTTAATCGGGAAGTCGGTGATCGCTCCGCTCTTCATGATGAACGGAGAACAATCCGACGCTGCCCCCGCAACGGTGATCGAGTCTGGGTCCATCATTGCGCCACTGTGCCCTGGCATGGGAAGGCGATGGTCCCGAAGCTGGCCTGTGCAACATGCCGCTTCGCTCGTAAGCCCGGAGACCGGCCTGAGAGTCCAGGAAACGCCGTTGTATCGACGGGCGGATTGACGCGTATCACTGCGCTTCGTCCATTCAGACATTGTTGCGGCGTTTCCCTTATGCCGGGTTGCGGTGGGCGACCAGGGGCAGGGCAGGCATCGGCTTTCACGTTTTCCCTCTCCGCGTCCCTTCACGTCGCCCCGGCTTCATAGAGAAGACCGTGCGGGTAGGCACGGCGAGCAAGGGAATACCATGAAAACCAGAACCAACGCCTCTCTTGGCCTGGCTGCATTCAGCCTGGCCGCACTGCCGCTGGCCGTTCAGGCCCAGGCCACCGACACCGCCGAAACTGTAGCCCTTAATCCGATGGTGGTCACCGCCACACTGGCACCGCGTACCGCCGACGAGACCCTTTCGTCGGTTACCGTCCTCGATGAAGCGACGCTGCGCCGGCAGGACCCCACCAGCATGACCGATATGCTTCGCGGCCAGCCGGGGGTGGATGTCACCTCGAATGGCAGCTTCGGCAAGAACAGCAGCGTCTATCTGCGCGGTACCGGCAACGAGTCGACGGCACTGATGATCGACGGCATCCGGCTGCGCTCCGCCACCGCAGGTGGCGCGGCCTGGCACTACCTCGAGCCACGGATGTTCGAGCGTGCCGAGATCGTCCGCGGTCCCCGTGGCAGCCTCTACGGCGCCGATGCCGTGGGCGGCGTGGTTCAGCTATTCACCCATGAGGCCGAAGAGGGCGGACCGCACCCGCGTATCTCCGCGGGCGGCGGCTCGTTCAATACCCAGCGCTACAGTGCAGGGCTCTCCGGCAGCAGCGGCGGAACTCGCTACAGCTTCGCCGGCAGCCACTTCTCCACCGACGGCACGCCGGTTCGCCGCGACGGCGAGGACAAGGGCTACGACAATACCTCGGCTCTGGCCCGCATTGCCCATGAATTCGACGGTGGCGCCGAGGTCGGCATGCTGGCCCTGCGGGCGCGGGGCAGCAACGAATACGATGGCGGTGAGATGGATTTCGTCCAGCAAGTTGCCGGCGTTTACGGCGAGCTTCCGGTGACTGAAAACTGGCGTAGCGCCTGACGCTGAGTGAATCCCGGGATGAGCTGGACAATCATGCACAAGCCACCCAGTGGGAGCCGGCAGGGACATCCGTCCTCGACACCCGTACCCAGACAGCTCGCTGGCAGAACACCCTGAATTTCGGACTGCACGAGCTGGTGGCCGGTGCCGAGTACAGCGAGGACAAGGTGTCTGGCACCACGGATTTCGACGTCGACAGTCGCGACAATGTGGCGGTCTTCGCCCAGGGTCTGCTCGACTTTTCGCCGTTTGCCGTGCAGGCAGGCCTGCGTTATGACGACAACGAGGCCTATGGCGATGAAGTCACCGGTAGCCTGGCGCTGGGCTACGACCTGGACGGCTCTCATACCCTTAGGGCCAGTTACGGTACCGCTTTTCGCGCACCGACCTTCAATGATCTGTATTGGCCCAACTCGGGCAATCCCGAACTCGACCCGGAAACATCTGAAACCGTTGAGGTGGGCGTGCGCGGGCAGTATCAGCGCTGGTACTGGGATCTTGCAGCCTACCAGACTGACCTGGATGACATGATTGCCTGGGCGCCCACCGAGAGCGGCCTGTGGGCGCCCCAGAATATTGCCGAGGCACGTATTCGCGGCATCGAGCTGTCGGGGGGGGCGGAGATTGACGACTGGACGCTGGCGGCTGCGCTGGGCTGGATCGATCCGGAAAATCGTAGTGGGATCAATGCGGGCAATCGCATCCAGCGCCGGGCCAGCCAGAGTGCCCGGTTCGATGTGGACCGGGAGCTGGGCGCATGGTCCCTGGGCGGTTCCTGGGTCCTTCAAGGCCATCGCTACAACGATGCGGCCAACGAAAATCGCATCGATGGTTTCGGGCTGGTCAATCTGCGCGCCGGCTGGCAGTTCGCACCGCTGTGGTCGGCTCGCCTGACCGTCGATAATGCCTTGGATAAAGAGTATGCGACGGCAAGATTTGTCGATGGTGATGATTACCTCAACGCCGGCCGCGCGGCCTTCGTCAGTGTTCACTTTGGCCAGTAGCGGCCGGTTCGGCGGGGTCCTTGGCCCCGCTGCGCTCTTCGGTGCTTCGCTCGCCGCGGCCCTGCTGGGCCCAACCCAGGCACATGCCGAGGCGTTGTGCGCCGTCGATGACCGCGATCGCAAGGTGTGCCTCGAGCAGCCGGCCGAGCGTATCGCCGCGCTGTCCCCCGGGGCCACCGAGCTGGTCTACGCCGCCGGCGCGGGGGAAAAGGTGGTGGCGGTGGTGGCCTACAGCGACTACCCGCCCGAGGCGAAGGCGGTGCAGTCGGTGGGCAGCCACACCCGCATGGACCTGGAGACCCTCGTCTCCCTCCGACCGGACCTGGTGATCGGCTGGGTAACCGGCAATCCGGCCGAGCAGCTCGAGACCATCGAAGCGCTGGACATGCCGGTGTTCTATATCGAGCCTCGCAATGTCGAAGGCGTTTCCAGTGCCGTCGAGCGGCTGGCGATATTGGCCGATACCCGGGAGGCAGGCGACCATGCCGCCGGGGCGTTTCGCGACGGCATGGCGGAGCTCGCCGGGCGCTATGCCGATGCGGAGC
>NZ_AZQX01000003.1:0-29266 GCF_000568385.1 Halomonas sp. BC04 | reverse complement strand
GTAGAATTCAGCGCCACGTGACCGGGGTGGTTAGCTCAGTTGGGAGAGCACCAGCCTTACAAGCTGGGGGTCACTGGTTCGAACCCAGTACCACCCACCATCGCTCTTGAGCACCAACAATTGCGGTCGTGATCACGTAGGAAGCACGCAGCGGACCGGTAGTTCAGTTGGTTAGAATGCCGGCCTGTCACGCCGGAGGTCGCGGGTTCGAGTCCCGTCCGGTCCGCCAACTGTTTCTGATGTCTTGTCGTCTTGTGGACCGGTAGTTCAGTTGGTTAGAATGCCGGCCTGTCACGCCGGAGGTCGCGGGTTCGAGTCCCGTCCGGTCCGCCACGATGGCCTGGCATGCTGTATCGAGTAGAGCGCTGTACCAGTAGAGCTGTATCAGTAGAAGAACAGCGGTATCCGTGGGTGATTAGCTCAGTTGGTTAGAGCACCAGCCTCACATGCTGGGGGTCACTGGTTCGAATCCGGTATCACCCACCACGCGGACCGGTAGTTCAGTTGGTTAGAATGCCGGCCTGTCACGCCGGAGGTCGCGGGTTCGAGTCCCGTCCGGTCCGCCAACACGATATTCCAGACCCTGAGCCGAGTGGCTCGGGGTCTTTCGTTTGCCCCGCGTTCTCATTTCTCGGCCCCCCTTGCACCTCATCCGCCCACATTATGCGCTATGCTGCTTTCGCCTCATTGTGCATCTTTACCTTTGCGCATCCCGTCTGGCTATCATACAGTTGTTTGAAACCTTGACCAGCAGGAGGAGTCCGGCGTGCGCTATCCTCATCTCTTTCGTCCGCTCGAAGTGGGTCACCTGACGCTGCCCAATCGGGTGTTGATGGGCTCCATGCACACCAATCTCGAAGAGGCGCCCAACGGCTTTTCCCGTCTGGCGGCCTTCTACGCCGAACGGGCCCGTGAGGGCGTCGGCCTGATCGTCACCGGTGGCATCGCCCCCAACCCCGAGGGTGCTGTCTTCCAGGGAGCGGCAACCCTGGAGCGAAGCGATCAGGTGGCGAATCATCGCGGCGTGGTCGAGACGGTTCATGCCGAGGGCGGGCATATCTGCATGCAGATCCTGCACGCCGGTCGTTACGCCTATTCTCCTGAGCTGGTGGCGCCGTCGCCGATCCAGGCCCCCATCAATCCCTTCGCACCCCGGGAGCTCACAGGAAGGGAGGTCGAAGGCCAGATCGCCGACTACGTGCGCTGCGCCACCCTGGCCCGGGAGGCTGGTTACGACGGCGTCGAGGTGATGGGCTCAGAGGGTTATCTGATCAACCAGTTTCTGTGCCTGCGCACCAATCATCGCAGCGACGAGTGGGGTGGTGCCTTCGAGAATCGCATGCGCTTTGCCGTCGAAATCGTGAAGCAGATTCGCGAGGCGGTGGGCGAAGACTTTCTCATCATCTTCCGCCTGTCGATGATCGACCTGGTGGAGGAGGGCAGCACCTGGGAAGAGGTGGTCACTCTGGGTCGGGCCCTGGAGGTGGCGGGCGTCAACCTGATCAATACTGGCATCGGCTGGCACGAGGCGCGTGTCCCCACCATCGTCACCAGCGTACCGCGGGCGGCCTTCACCGAAGTGACCCGCCGCATGAAGTCGGAACTCAGCGTACCGCTGATCACCACCAACCGCATCAACATGCCGGAGGTGGCCGAGCGGGTGCTGGCCGATGGTCATGCCGACATGGTTTCCATGGCACGCCCCTTCCTGGCAGACCCGGCCTGGGTTACCAAGGCGGCCGAAGGACGTAGCGAAGAGATCAACACCTGTATCGCCTGCAACCAGGCGTGTCTCGATCACACCTTCCAGGGCAAGTTGACTTCCTGCCTGGTCAATCCGCAGGCCTGCCACGAGACCGAGCTCGAGATTCTCCCGGCCGAGACGATACGGGACATTGCCGTGGTCGGGGGCGGGCCGGCGGGTCTGGCGGCTGCCGTCACCGCGGCAAGGCGGGGGCATCGTGTGGTGCTGTTCGAGCGCAATGGCGAGCTGGGCGGACAGTTCAATCTGGCTCGCAAGATCCCCGGCAAGGAGGAGTTCGACGAGACCCTGCGCTACTTCAAGGTCATGCTCGACAAGCACGGAGTCTCGATACGGCTCAACTGTGACGTCGATCTCCAGACTCTCAAGGGATTCGATGCCGTGGTGCTGGCCAGCGGCGTCCAGCCCCGCCAGCTGACGCTGCCGGGCCATGACCATCCCAAGGTGCTCAGCTATCCCATGGCCATCCATCATCCCGAGCGCGTAGGCGTCGGGTGGCGATCATCGGCGCGGGGGGAATCGGCTTCGACGTGGCCGAACTGCTCACCCATGTGGGCCACCCCGCCATGAATACGGAGGCCTGGTGCGCCGAATGGGGTGTGGACCTCACCGTCTCCGAACGGGGCGGCATTGCCCCGCCGCAGCGCCCCGACACGCCCCGCCAGGTCTTTCTGCTGCAGCGCAAGGCCTCCAAGCCGGGCAAGGGGCTGGGCAAGACCACCGGCTGGGTGCACCGTGCCTCGCTGAAGCATCGTGGGGTCGAGACCCTGGCCGGCTGCGAGTACATGGGCATCGATGACGAAGGGCTCCACATCCGCCAGGATGGCGAGCCGAGATTGCTCGCGGTCGACAGCATTGTCGTCTGCGCCGGTCAGAATCCGGTGCGGGAGCTCCTCGAACCGCTGCAGTCGTCGGGTGTGGAGGTGCATATGATCGGCGGCGCCGACGAGGCGGCCGAACTTGACGCCAAGCGCGCTATCGACCAGGGCACCCGGGTATCGGCCAGCCTGTAACAGCCAGTTTTCAGGCGAAGCCTAGTGCCTAATCGCCTCAGGGCAGGGTGACCGACATGGAGCCGGAGAGTATCAGGCGATCAGGTCGGCCTGGCGGTGAGTGTCGGTCTTCTGGAACAGGTTGCGCAGGTGAAAGGCGACCGTGGTGGTGGAGATCGACATGCGTTCGGCAATCTCCTCGCTGCGCAGCCCCTCGGCCAGGGCCAGGGCGATACCGGCTTCGCTTGGCGTGAGCCCGAACAGGCTGGCCAGTATCTGCCGGGGCACCTGGGCGCGCTTTTCCGGATCCGATAGCAGCACTACCACCGCCGGCTCATGGGGCGAGCCGTCGGGGCGGCCCAGTGAACAGGCCAGTACCAGCAGGTCACGGCGTTCGCCCGGGCGGTTGATCCGTAGGCATGTCACCTTTTCCTCCCCCTCCTGGCTGCTCTTGAGTGCGGCCCGAATGGTCTTGCGCAGCTCCTGGCCGTTGCCGTCGGCGGACAGGCTATGGCCCAGCTCCAGCTGCTCGGTATCCTGTGACAGCTGGTGGGCCGCCCGATTGGCAAAGAGTATCTGTCCCTCCCGTCCCAGCAGGACCATGCCGGGCGCCACCAGGTCGAGGGCCCGGGTGGCGGCGACGAAGGCCTGGCTGCTCGCCTCCTGGCGCAGATCGGTCATGGCCTGGCGAAGCTCGGTGATCTCCTCCGCGGTCTTGCTGCGCATCCGCTGCACCTGGCGTAACCTGGCATCTAGGGTGGCCAGCATGAGGTCGAAATCCACTGGCTTGACCAGATAATCGTCAGCACCGGTGCGTTTGCCGTCGATGATGTCCCGGGGGTCGGAGAGGGCGGTGAGAAAGATGAAGGGTGTATCGGCAAGATCGGGCCGAGTGTTGCGAATTTCGCGCAATACCTCGTAGCCGTTGCAGCGCGGCATGTTGATGTCGCACAGAATCAGGTCTGGTGCCACGGCGTTGATCTGGGCGATGGCTTCCTGTCCATCGGCGGCTTCGATGACGGCGTAGCCGGCCTCTTTCAGTTCTTCGCAGATATCTCTTCGCAGTTCGGCATGATCCTCGGCACAGAGAATCAGCGCCGGCATGGCGGATGATTGCGTCGTGTGATCGATCATGGTTCAGCCCCTTCAGCAGCGAGTGGTAGCGTGAGCGTGAAGGTCGTGCCCACTCCCAGGCGGGAGTCCACGGTGATGTCGCCATGCTGGAAACGGGCCAGGTGCCTGGCGATATTCAACCCCAGCCCGATGCCAGGCATGGCAGCAACGTTTTGTGCCCGAAAGAAGCGCTCGAAGAGCTGAGGC
The DNA here is from genome assembly GCF_000568385.1 of Halomonas sp. BC04. NCBI lineage: Bacteria > Pseudomonadati > Pseudomonadota > Gammaproteobacteria > Oceanospirillales > Halomonadaceae > Halomonas > Halomonas sp. BC04. The sequence continues at coordinate 25,192 of NZ_AZQX01000003.1, read as the reverse complement.
ATGTCCGCTTCCGGAATGCCAATCCCCCTGTCTTGCACGCTGCAGCTGGCGTGTTCGCCATTACGATCGAGTCGAACCGTAATGGGCGCGTCCGGAGCGGAATACTTCAAGGCGTTGGATACCAGGTTGGCGAGGATCTGTTCGACCAGTGCTCGATCGCAAATGACGAGCAGCGGTGACGAGGCGGTGGACTCCAGGGTGATACGTCGGGTACCCGCGGCCTCCTCCTGGAGTTGGCACACCTGCTGGGTGATGGAGGCCAGGTCGCAGGGGGCCGCCTCGGCCTCAACCTGGCCACCATCCAGCCGTGCGGCGGTCAGTGCACTTTCCACCAGGCGGGTCATGTGTGCCACGGCGTCACGCAGCCGTGTATAGCGCTCCTGACGATCCTGGGGCGTCATCTGTTCACCACGACGTAGCAATCGCTGCAGGCCGGAATCGATCACCGCCAGCGGCGTACGGAACTGGTGCGACACCGTGGCAGCAAAACTGCGATAGAAGTCGCTCACACCCTGCTCGCGCCGCAGTGCATTCTCCAGCGAGAGAGCGGCCTGTTTATAGCGAGTGATATCAGCCACTCGTAGCACGTGCCCGCCATCGTCGGTCTGGCGAATCATCATCTGGCGCCAGCCCTGGCCCTGTATTTCCAGATCGCACTGAAGGCTGCCGTTCTGGTCCGTGCCGAGGGTGTCGCACTGGGTTTCCTCCGGCCGGGTCAGCCCGCGAATGTCCTGAATGATCGAGGCAAGCGGGCGGCCGAGCTGAAGACTGGCAGTCGACATCGGCAACAGTTCGGCCAGTTGTGGGTTGGCCAGTGCCAAGCGCCCCTGGGTGTCGAAGGCGGCAAAGCCGTCCGGGGCGGTCTCTATGGCTGCTGCCAGACGCTTGCGCTCCGAACTCAGGTCCCGGGTCCGGCGCTCCACTTGATCCTCGAGCTCATTGCGGTGTGTGGCGAGAGCCCGCTGGGCGCTGGCCCGCTGGCGCAATGCCGACAGCAGCAGGCCGACCAGCACAAGGCCGCTGAGCATGATGCCCACCACCGAAGCGATGACCTGCAGCGTGCTGCTGCGGTGCTCATCCAGTCGCTCGCCGGTGGCTTCCCACTCCTCGATCATCACCGCATTGGCGATGCGGTTGAGCTGCATCATCACGGGCTTGAGCTTGCCGTGGATCCTGTCGGCTGCCTCGAGGTTGCCGGGCGCCAGGTTCTCAAGCAGTGGCTCGATGGCATTCAACTGATCGAATGCGTGGTGATATCACCGGCGAATCCCAGTCTTTCCAGATAACGCTGTTGGGGACCTTCGTCCAACAGCACCAGGCGGCTGGTAAACACATCAAAGCGCAGGCCGGGCCGAGCCGCTTCGTCCCCCAGTACGCGCCGGTTGACCGCCTCGTCCAGCCGGTGGCTGGCCACCTGGGCCTGGGTGATGACCCACAGCATGTTGTCGCTGACGTTGGAGCGCATGTCCTGCTCGACCTGATAGAGCCGCACCAGGGAGAAAGACAGGAAGGCCACGAAGGCCAGAATGACGATCAAGGGTGCAAGGTAGGCGGGCATGGGCCGGGTCCTGGTCATCATCGAATCTCGAGGCTATCCAGCTGCCAGACCCAGCGGTAGTCGTAGCGGATGTCCTGCAGTTCACTGTGATCGTCCCTGGGGTAGACGATCCACAGTGGACCCTTGTCACGGGGCGTCAGCCGCTCCCCATCCATGCTGTCCGCTACCAACACCTCGAAGTCCTGGAAGTCCTCCAGCGGAATATCCACCACGTAGTCGTTCAGTGCCGTGGCCACGGCGCTCTCCCCCTGGGCCTCGACGAGCGCCAGGAGGTCGCTCATCAGGAAGCCTTCGAAATGGTTGATGCCGTCGGTCACTACGGTCGAGGTATCCAGGGTGTGTCGCGGCAGGCCGTCGAGCATGGCGCGATCGAAGTGTGCCTCGTTTTCGACGTTGATCTTGCCGATCTCGCCGCTCACGCGCAGCAGTACCTCGCCCTCGGGGGAGGGCAGTGGCTCGGCGAGTGCCAGTATGGCCGGCATCAGCAGGGTTGCAGTCAGGCTCAGGCAAGTAAGGCGGCGTTTCGTCATGACAAGCTCCTTGGACTCTAGACAGCATGTGAGGGTTACCAGGCTGTGTCCCCGTCCGTTCGAACGGGTGCGGGCCGGCTGCAGCACCCGGTGCTGTTCCATGGGTGGCTGTAGAAAAACATGGCTTACAAAATAGAAACATGCGAGGCGTGACACGGGTACCCCTGTAAACGAACGGGGCTGCTGGTTGGCAGCGTGCCTAGACTGCGGGTAACAAAAAAGTACCAAGGGGCAATACAGTGAAAGTCGCGGTTACATCAGTTGCCTGTGTGCTGACGCTACTGCTGGCTGGCAGTGCGGCGGCCTTCCCCAGGATGGTCTTCGAGCAGGAGCCCAACGATACCCCCGAGCAGGCACAGCCTTTCCGTGGCGAAGCCGCCTGGTGGGCGAGGTGTCGGGCGATGATCGCGACCTGTTCCGCTGGGCGCTGGACGATGCCGAAACCGACCGTCTCTGGCACATCGAGCTCCAGGGCGACGGTGAGGGTGAGCTCGATGCCGAACTCTTCTGGCCGGGTGAGGAGGAGGGCGGCACCTCAGGTGTCAGCACCTTTGGTGCTGAACCGGCAACCGAAGCCGACGGTGATACTTCCCTGCTGACGCTGTCAGTGACGTCGCGCAATGACAGCGCGCTTCGCGAACCGCTGATCGTGCCCCCCGGGGAGCATTTCATTCGCTTCCTGCCACAAACGACGGGAGGGGAGTACCGCCTGACCCTCACGTCCGGCGCCGGGATCAATATCCGCGGCAGCGTGGGGCCGGACGGTGCCGATGACATCGCTATCGAATCAGGGCGGCAATGGTTTTTCCAGCTCAATCTACCCGACGTCATTATTCCGCTCACCCTTGAGGGCGATTCGCGTCAGTTATGGCGGTTGGCTCTGGTCGGAGAACTGGGAGCGTCGGTTGAGGCTTGGGTCACCGATGCTGACGGCGAGATTATCGCCGAGGCCGTGGAAGGGTCGCCCCTGCAGCAGCAGTGGGGGCGGCTTGATCTGACTGAAGGGAGTCGGCTGCACCTGCGCCGTGCCGAAGGCAAACCCATCGGCCGCCTGGGTGCCAGGATCGTTGAGGATGGTAGGCGCCAGGGTGAACCGAGCGCTGCCGAGGAGGTGGTGGAAGACGATCGCGAGAAGGATGAGATTCTGATCGCCGGCTCTCCCGAAGCGCGGCACTGGCTCGAAGCTGGCGAGGAGGTGTCGCTGACGATGGAGCGCAATGAACGTCGCTACTTCGCTTTCCAGGCAAAGGAGGGTGTGGCGTTGACCCTCGGTGCCATTGCCGAAGACGCCGAGAACCCCCTACAGATCTGCCTGAGCGCGACCGATAGCTCTGATGATGTGTGTCGAGAGGGGATAAGCAAGTCACTGTTTGAACGCATGAGCTTGTCCGCCGGCGACTACGCGTTGGCACTTCGTCGGCGGGGGCGCGACAACGAGCCAGTCGATTATACCCTGAGTCTGAAGAAGGACGAGCCGGCCCCTGAAGGCTGGGTCGCCCGCCCCAACGACGCCCGGGAGTGGGCGTTTCCGCTGATGGCAGAAGTGCCGATCCAGGGGCACTTCGACGCTAGCGGCGAGGCCTGGTTCGCACTGCAGGTCACCGGTGAGGCTCAGCAGTGGGCCATATCCACCGAGGGCGAGTCGCCGCTGGAACGTCTTTCTCTCTACCACGCCGGTGAAAATTCGGCCTTTCTGGACAACCGCGGGACGCGCCGGGGCGAGCAGGACCTGTGGCTGGAGCACGTTCGGCTGCTGCCGGGGCGTTACCTGGTGCGGCTGGTTGGAGAGGAGACAAACTATCGGCTCCTCGCCTCGCCGACGGGCAAGCCCCAGCCCGGCTTCGAGCAGGAGCCCAATGACGAAGACCGTGATGCCAATCCGCTGTGGCTGGGCGAGTCCGTGCAGGGCAGCTTCCACTCTGCAGGCGACCATGACCGCTTTCACTTCCACCTGCCGGGTCACAACCGGGTGTTGATTGAGCTGGAACCGCCCGAAGGCGGGGAGCTGGATATGCGGCTGGAGTGGCAGGGCGAGACCCTGCTCAGGCTCTCGAACGAGGAAGACAGCGTACGGCTGGATCCGATGCTGCCACCGGGAGACTACATTCTGATGCTGCAGGGAGGAGAGCTTCCCGGGCCCGCTATAGCGCGCGAGTCGCCATCACCGATCCTTGGGGAGAGGAAGAATTACCGACAGCGCCGCTGCTGGAAATGCGCCTGGAAACGGACGTTCAGCGCCTGGCTTCCTTTGCGGCGACGGGACAGCGTCTGGGCTCGCGGCTGATCCTTAACAATCCCGGTGATCACTTGCAGACATTGGCGTTGGACACCCACGTCAGCCATGAGGGCGCTTCGGTATCCGGACTGCCTGAGGGGATCGAACTGGCGCCAGGCGAGACGAGTGAGCTGTCGCTGACCTGGACCTTGCAGTCCAACATGCTGGAAAGCGCGCCACTGTCGCTGTTCGTGAGAGCCGGTGAGCAGGTGCTGCGCCACGACCTTGACCTGGAGCCCATGGCACCGGCGGTTGATCCCTTCACCACGCCAGATGTGCCGGCGTCATTGCAGGGCCTTGCCGACCTGGCCTGGGAGGCAATCGGTGCCACTTTCGTTGATCCCGACAGTGGAGAGCCCATCGACGACCTGTCACAGCGACGCAGCGGTTACGCTCACTTCCTGATCGACGGCATGGCCGGCTCCGGCAGCTCGATCCAGGTGGAAAGCGACCTGGGCGAAGCGCTGCCGCCGATCCGCCTGGCCGGCGAGGGCGGCCGGGTATTGGGTGTCTCCTTTAACCAGCGCTCGAATCACGATCACGGTGATCGATGGCGTGAGGTTGAGGTCGCTCTGGGCGATAGCCATGACACCCTCGAGGTGGTCGAGACCGTGACGCTCCGCTCAGGCGACGGCGAACAGTTCTTCGAATTCGAGGCGCCCCGTGGCGCCCGCTATGTCCAGCTGCGCCCCCTGAGTGTCTGGGGTGACGAGGATGCCCGTCGCAGGGCCCACGGCAGCGGGCTGCTGCGAGTGCTCGGCGAGCCGCATGGCGAACTGGCCCAACGGCGTCATGATCTGCTCGACCACGAGCTCGGCGGACACTGGGTCTATACGCGTCCGGATATCTCTCGGCTATATGGCTTCCAGGGCCAACGTTACTCCGCACGCGGCATCATGGGGGAGCGTCAGGTGCGCCGCGGCCAGCGTATCCGCGGGCGCTCCATCGAAATGGTTTTCGCCTTTCTGCATCAGCGCGCAGCCCGTATCGACGAACTGCAGTGGGTCGAGAATCTCGATTGGGAGGGCCAGCCCGTGGAGCGGGTGAGGGTCTATACCGCCACCGAGAGTTCAGTGGGTCCCTGGGAAAGACAGGCGGACTGGCGGATGGAGAGAGATGGTGACGGCGTGGCCAGCCTGACCCTGCCAGAGTCGCCTAGAGCCCGCTATCTGCGGCTGGTCTTCGACGAACCCGAGGAGGGGGAAGGTCGGGGCGAGAATACCTGGCGCATTCCCGAATCGCTGAGGGCTTACGAGGCGGATAGCCTGGGTAGCGGCCGCTCTGTCCTGGGGCACTGGGGCATGGACCACTCACGCGGACCGCTGGAAGCCGAGCAGTCGCCCGTCGAGTTTTCGCTGGTCGAGGTCGAGGACACTCATAGTCATGTCGATGAACCGCTGAGACTGGAGAGGCGAATCACCGGAAGGGTCGAGGAGCCGGGGGACACTCGCCATTATCGGATCGACCTGGATGAAGGCGACAACACCCTGGCGTTCGCACTGCAGGAGTCCCAGCGCGGCAGGCTGCAGGCGAGCCTGACGGACCCCGAGGGCACCGAGGTGCCGCTCGCCTGGCAGGATGGCGAAGGAGGCAAGCGGTTCGTCGAGGCCCTGGACCTGACCCCGGGAACCTTTCGGCTGGCGGTCGCCGAGCCGCCCCGCTCGGTGGCCATTCTCTGGGATGGTAGCGGCAGCGTGGCCAACCACCAGCCGGCCATCTATCAGGCGCTCAACCGCTTTGCGGAGGGGCTGAAGCCGGGCCGAGAGGTGTTCAACATGCTCCCCCTGGGGGGGCCGCTGCTGATCGATGGCTGGGCGGAATATCCCAATCAGGTGGCCCGGACCCTGAATGTCTATGACGGTCACTTTTCCAGCTCCGATTCCGAGCCGGCACTCAAGCTCGCCACGCGCGCGCTGGCAGCCCAGGAGGGCGAGAAGGTGATCTTCCTGATCACCGATGCCGAGCAGTTGGGTCGTGACATGACGGTGTGGAGTGACCTGGAGCGCGTTCGTCCGCGGGTTTTCGCGCTGGAGATCACCCATGGCGGCCGGCGGGATACTGATGAATACCGCTGGTACCAGGACCAGATGCTCAGTTGGGCCCATGTGGGCGGTGGGAGCTATCGCTACACCACGGGACGCAGCGATCTGATCCGCGCCTTCGAGGCGGGTATGCGCGAGCTGCGCCAGCCCACAACCTTTGCGCTCGAGGTCGATCGCCGCTACCAGGAGCCCCCTGAGCCCGGCAGCCTGCGAGTGGTCAGTGGTGATGAGCCGGTGGTCGCTGCCGGTGTGGTGCATCTGATCTTCGACGCGTCTGGCTCCATGCTGCGCCAGATGGAAGGCGGACGGCGTATCGAGGTGGCGCGGCGCATCGTTCAGCAGGTACTCGACGAGCGCATCCCCCAGAGTGTGCCGGTGGCGCTGCGCGCCTTCGGCCATACCGAGCCTCACAGCTGTGCCACCGAGCTGCTCGTCGCCCCCGGCGAGGACAATCATGCGCAGGTGCGGCGTGCCGTCGAGGGCATACAGGCCATCAACCTGGCGCGCACCCCGCTGGCCGACTCGCTGGATGCCGTACTCGACGACCTATCGGATTACCAGGGGCAGCGGCGGCTTGTGGTCATGCTCACCGATGGCGAGGAGACCTGCGATGGCGACCTGGAGCAGTCGGTGGCAGACCTGATAGAGGAGGGCATCGACGTCCGTCTCAATATCGTCGGTTTCCATATCGACGAGATCGGCCTCCAGGCCGAGTTCGAGCGCTTCGCCGAACTGGGTGGCGGCGAGTACTTCGACAGCCATGACGGTGACGAGCTTGTCGAGGGCCTGGCCAGCGCCCTGGCCGCCACCTGGCGGGTAGTGAATCCCGGCGGCGACACGCTGGCGCAGGGACGCGTCGACGGTGAGGCGGCCGAGCTGGATCCCGGCGACTACACCCTGGTGGTGGAGGCCCAGCAGAGCGAGCGCCAGCACACTTTCAGTATCGCGCCGCGCCAGGCCAAGGAGGTTCGCCTGAGCGACGCTCTCTCGGAGCCATCCCCATGACAGAACGTGTCTGCACTATCACCAAGCCGCTGTTGATGACGCTGCTGCTTGGCCTGGCGACTTCCACTTCCCTGTCGGCCGCCGGGCCGCCGGACCCCGATGCCATGGCGAGACAGCCGCTGCCGGAGCACCAGCAGGATGCCAGCCACCGGGGCAAGTCGGCCATGGAGCATGCCGAGGTGCTAGTGGCGCCTTCATTGGTGCAGCGCCTCATGGGACTCGAGCGACTGGGAGAGATGGGCGTCGATGGTCTGCCGGCGCGAGATGCGGTGCGCTATGTGCTTGAACGGGGCGACACCGAAGGCCTGGCATCGCGACAGGTCGACCAACTCCGGCTGGCGGCACTGAAGACGCTCTTCGACATGCAGGCACCGGAGGCCGAGGCGCTGCTGCGACAGGCGATCCTGAACCCTGCTTTCAGCCAGCATGCTTCTACCTATCAACGCCTTGTTACCGGTGCCGTCGAGCTGGGCGTCGACGAGGCCACACTGCAGGCGGATCTGCTGGCCCTGGTGGATGAGGATGGTATCCATGCCGCCCGATTGATGGCGACCGAGGCGCTGCCCGAAACGGTACTCCATTCCCTCGCCGAGGCACTCTTTCATGACAAGCATGATGAGACGGCCACCCGCTTCTTCCTTCGGCGAATGGCCGAGTTCGATTTTGTCGATGACGCCACGTGGCTGGAGTATGCGAGTGAACATGCTGGCCTGGCCAGGGAGAACCTGGCTGACGTTCAGGCGGCATTGGCTGGCATCGGGACTGGTGACGCCCTGGACGTTGCCCTTGAGGTCGATGATTTCCCGGGCAGGCGGGGCGAACTGTTCGAGCGCTTCGCCAGAGGGCCGCTGGGGCCGGAGCCTGTCTTTGCGCGGCTACTGGGCGAGCTGCGGGACGAGATAGCCCAAAAGGAGTCGGAACAGCTGGCTGCCCTAATGGAAACCCTCTCCGGAGAACTTTCCGCCGGCGCTGCCGGACCCGGCACGTCTCCCATGGCCGAGGTGGCCAGGCGTAGCTTTATCGAGGCCATGACGTCACTGGTCGAGCAGGGGCCGAGTGACGACCATCGATTGGTCGGTCTACAACGTCTGGTCAGGTACCAGCAGCGTCATCCCCAGACATCCCCAGCCATGACCCTGGGCCCAGTCTTCGATGCCCTGGAGCGAGACGATTCCTCCGAACTGGTGATGCGCCAGGCGACCTCATCATTGCAATTGTCACCGGCACGGCTGGCCGAATCGGACCCCGCCTTTTTCAGCCGCCGGGCAGTGGCCCTGCTCTGGGCCGCGGAATCTGCCGCCCATGCCGAACTCCCCGAACGGCTGTTGCAGCCGCTGATGCGTTCGGCAACTCATGCGGCCCTTGTCGTCGACACCATCGTCGAATCCATCGATGAGCATCGTGACCGCTGGGCCGTCAACCCGGCAGTGGGAGTGCTGATGACCTCTGGCCAGACCCGTGGTCTGGAGCGCTCGACGGCACGTGAGCTGGCTTCCCAAGAAATGGGGCGGATCCTCGTCAACCCGGTGGCCGACTTTGCCCATATCGGTGACCATTTCCTGCGCAACCGGGGAGGCGGGGCCCTGGCCAACCTCAAGTACAACACCGTGAACGGGCTTATCGGCATTCTCGAACCGACCATCTTCGATGCCGGCAGCGGCTGGCAAGCGCCATTCCCGCCGTCGGCGCTGGCCGACATCATGACGGCACGGCCTGGCTGGCTGTCACGCGAGCCTCAGGCAGAGGCTGACTGGATCGCCTTCCTGAGACGCGTCCGGGATCACGGCGACCCCGACTTCAGTCCCGTTGCCGAGGCGGCCCTGGACGCATTCTGATGGCGATAGGAACGGAGCCTTGGGCTGGCCCGCTCTTGCCATCTTGTACCGCCTTGATGCCCTTCCCGTCTATATGAACGGGTACAGCCTGGACCTGGCTGTTCTAGGCTGTGTGATTAGTAACGACAAGAACACATGCATTACAAAAATGAAACCTGAAAGGCGCCGGTGTTATTCATCCCTGGCACGGCAAGTGGGGCGTCGATAATAAAAAGGTACGAGGGGAGCAAGTCAGTGAACAAGGTTGCGGTATTCACCACCTGCCTGCTGGCGCTACTGATGATGGATGGCGCGGCAGCCTTCCCCAGGATGGTTTTCGAGCAGGAACCCAACGATACCCCCGAGCAGGCGCAGTCGTTCCGTGGCGAGGCCCGCCTGGTGGGCGAAGTATCGATCGATGATCGCGACATGTTTCGCTGGGTGCTGGACGATGCCGAAACGGACCGTCTCTGGCAATTGGAACTGCAGGGCGCTACCCCGAACGGTATCGAGGCGCGCTTGTTCTGGCCTGCCGAGGAAGAAACGCCGGCATCGAGCGGCGTCGCGCAGTTCGGAGAAGCTGAGCCCGAGGAGACGGCTGCCGAGGAGGCGCTTCTGCTGGCCATGGCCGTCAGTGCCGACCAACCGCGACAGCGTCGCCAGCAACTGATTGTTCCCCCGGGAGTGCACCTGATCGGTTTCCTGCCTCGGGGGGTGGGTGGTGAGTACCAGTTGACCCTGACCGAGGCGGGGCGCGTGCGTATTCGCGGCCAGGTTGGTCCCGACGAGACCGAGGACCTGGAAGTCTCCCCCGGACGGCTGTGGTTCTTCCATCTCGATGTGCCTGAGCATGTCATCCCCCTGGTGCCGAAGGAGGATGCCGAGGCATTGCTGTGGCGGCTCGATCTGCTGGCTGAACTGGGCGTGTCCCTGGAAGCCTGGATCGAGAACGACGCCGGCGAGCGCATCGCCGAGGTACACGCTGATTCACCCGTTCAACACCAATGGGGGCGCCTGGATCTCGCTGAGGGCAGTCACTTGCACCTGCGTAATCCTCAGGGAGTGGCCATTGGGCGAGTCGGGCTGGAGCTGGCCGAGGATGGTCAGCGCCCTGAGCCGGTTGCGGATGAGCTGGACGTCGTCGAAGTAGAGGTCGAAGCCTCGTCGGAAGAGGAGGCGCTGTGGTTCGGGTTTGATGAGACGGTTGCGCTGGATCTGGTGCCGCGCCAGCGCCAGTACCTGGCCTTCTCCCTGTCTGAGCCGGCGGCAGGACAGCGCCTGGATGTGGTCGGCGACACCGACCGCGATATCGAGGTCTGTCTGAATCGGCGCGACGACGCCCGCGACCCGATGTGCCGGGATGGCCCAGCCGAGGCGCTGTTCGATCGGATGCAGCTCGCGGCGGGCGACTACCTGCTGCAGTTGCGGCTGTCGCGACGTGCCGATGGCCCTGTACCGACTGAGGTGCGGTTGATGGAGACAGATATACCTGACCGGGACGGCTGGGTAGAGGCGCCTAATGACAGTCGCGATTGGGCCGCCGTGCTGAGGTCCGGTGAGGTCCGGCAGGGCCGCTTCCAGGGCGGTGATACTGCCTGGTTCGAGCTATTGGTCAGTGGTGAGACTCAGGTCTGGGCGTTCCATGCCGAAGGCGATCCTATCGAGCGCCTGGCGCTTTACCATGATGGCGATCGCCGCCCCTTTCTCGACAGTGAGCAGTCCCGGCGCGGCGACCCCCTGCGGCAGCGACAGTTGAGCCCGGTACGCTTGTTGCCGGGGCGCTATCAGGTGCGCCTGGAAGGGGAAAACAGCGATTATCGTCTCGAGGCCCTGCCCCTGGGAGCCCCCCAGCCGGGCCGCGAAATGGAGCCCAACGACGAGCCGGAGGATGCCAACCCAGTGTGGCTGGGAGCGTCCGTCGAGGGCGATTTCCACAGCGAGGATGACGAGGACCACTTCCACTTTCATCTGCCTGGAGACAATCGGCTGGTGATGGACGTTGAGCCGCCGGCCGGCGGAAGCCTGGAGGCGCGATTGTTCTGGCAGGGCAGCGAGGTGCTGCGGACCCTCGACCTGGAAGACACCACGAGGATCAGCCGGATGCTGCCCCCCGGTGACTACGTTCTGCGGCTTGAGGGGGCGTCGCCTTCGCAAGCCCCTATCGCGTCGAATTGAACCTCGGTGATCCCTGGCACCATCAGGGCGTGGTCGGGCTGGCCAAGGACATTGACCAGGCCCCCCTGGTCCCCGAGGACGGGGTGATCAACCCTGAGGAGAGGGGCCTGGATGAATCCGAGGGCTATCAACGGCTTCCGGTGACCGAGCAGGCTCGCACGCTGCATTTCGAGGCGCGGCGTCTCGGGGATCGACTCCGTTTCGTCGACGCCGAGGGCAATGAGCTCGAGATCGAAGAAACCGACGAGCGGCGTCGCTACGCCGTGACGGTGCCCGCGGGGGAGCAGTGGTATGTCTGGGCCAGCATCGGTCGACGTCTGAGCAGCCTGACCCTGGAGGATCCGGCGCAGCCGTATACGCCGGAAACGACGCCTATCACCGTCGAGCTGGACAGCGATAGCCGGCGCTTGCCGCCTTTTCAGCCCCATGCCCAGCGCATCGAGACCCGCTTGACGGTCAGCAATCACGATGAGGCGCCCCTGGAGCTGCCGGTGAAGGCCCACGCCAGCCAGGCAGGTTGGTCGCTGTCGGGGCTGCCCGAGACACTCTCCCTGGATGGCGTAGAGCGACGCCAGCTGACCCTCACCTGGACGCTGCCGCCCGAGATGCTGGAGAGTGATCCTCCCTCGCTGTTCGTGGCGGTGGGGGATCATACGGCACGCCATGACCTGCAGATCGACCCCACGGCAGTGGCCCTGGATCCGCAGTCGGTGCCTGCCGTGCCAGCGTCGCTCGATGGCAAGGTAGACATGGCCTGGACAGGCTTGGTGCACATTTCGTCGATGTCGATAACGTAGCGCTGGACAGCGACCTGGGCGGCATCGCCCGCGGCGGGAACCACCTGATCGATGGGATGGCCAGTGCGGGCAGTTCCATCGAAGTCGATGCCGATCCGGGGGAGCCTCTGCCGCCGATCCGTCTGGCCGGCGAGGGAGGCCTCGTGCATGGCCTGGCTTCAATCAGCGCTCTCGGCATGCGCATGGCTATCGCTGGCAAGCGGTCGAAGTCGCGCTGGGCGAGTCCCTCGACGACCTGGACGTGGTCACGACCCTGACGCTGGACAGCCGCGACGGCGAGCAGTTTTTCCCTTTCGATGAGCCGTTGGAGGCACGCTATGTGCAATTGCGGCCGCTGTCGATCTTCCTTGCCGAAGGCGAGCGTCGTCGCTCTCGCCACGGCAGCGGCGAGCTGCGGGTGCTGGGGGAGCCCGCCGGCGAGCTGGGTGAACGGCGCCATGATTTGCTCGATCATGAGCTGGGCGGGCACTGGATCTACACCCAGCCGGACATCGATCGCCTCCGTGGCCTTCAGGGACAGCGCTACAGCCATCGCGGATTGATGAGCGAGCGGCGCGCGCGTCGCGGACAGCGCATCGCCGGCGAGCGTATCGAGATGGTCTTCGCTTTCCTGCAACAGCGAGCGGCACGGGTCGATGAGCTGCGCTGGATCGAGAACCTCGACTGGGATGGCCTGCCGCTGGAGGCGGTGGCGGTGTATTCGGCGATGGAGTCGCCGGTTGGGCCCTGGGAGCACCAGGCGGACTGGCGCCTCTCCCGTGACGATGAGGGGGTGTCGACCCTGGCGCTAACCGACGCGCCGCGGGCACGCTACCTGCGGCTGGTCTTCGACGAGCCTGCCATACCTGATGGCGAGCGCCGAGCCAGCTGGCGAATCCCAGCAGCGCTAAAGGCGATCGAGGCCGATGCCCTGGGTAGCGGCCGCTCGATTCTCGGCCACTGGGGGCTCGACAGCCCTCGCGGCCCGCTGGAGGCGGAGCAGGAGGCGGGCCAAGTGCAGGCGCGTCAGGTCGAGGATCCCGACAGCCATGCCGAGGCACCCTATCCCCTGATGGAGCGCGTCGTGGGGCGGGTCGAGGAACCGGGGGATACTCGCCATTATGCCCTGACCCTCGAGGCGCCGGATAACACCCTGGCGTTTGAGCTGGATGAGCCGGCTCGGGATCGACTGCGCGCTACCCTGCATGGCCCACAGGGCGAGGCTGTTCCCCTCGAGTGGTCACCGGCCGGTAGTGGTCGCCGCCAGGCCGAGGCTGTGGATGTCCCGGAGGGCGAGTACCGCCTCACGGTCACCGAGCCACCGCGCTCGATTGTCTTCCTGTGGGATGGCAGCGGCAGTTTGTCCAATCACCAGCCGGCGATCTATCAGGCGCTGAACCGTTTTGCCGAGGGCTTGGAGCCCGAAGACGAGGTCTTCAACATGCTGCCTCTAGGTGGCCCCCTGCTGATCGATGGCTGGGCCACGCAACCCGCTCAGGTGGTCCAGACCCTCGCGGCCTATGACGGTGATTTCCGTAGCTCGAACTCCGAGCCGGCTCTGGCCCTGGCCAGCCTCGCACTGGCGCAGCGCGAGGGGCAGCGTGCGATCTTCCTGATCACCGACGCCGAGCAGACCGGCCGTGACCTGGATGCCTGGGCGCCGCTCTCCCGCGTTCGACCGAGGATCTTCAGCCTGGAGATCACCCATGGCTCACGCAAGGATACCGAGGAGAACCGCTGGTACCAGGATCAGATGCTGAGTTGGGCCAGGTGGCCGATGGCCGCTATCGCTACACCGTCGACCGCACCGACCTGATTCGCGGCTTCGAGGCCGGCATGCGCGAGCTGCGTCAACCTAGTGAGTTCGAACTGGCGGTAGAGAAGCGCTATCAGGCACCGCCGGAGCCCGGCAGTCTGGCCGTGGTCAACGCCGACCCCGAGCAGCCGGCGGTGGCCGGCGGCGTGGTGCATCTGATCTTCGACGCGTCCGGCTCCATGCTGCGGCAGATGGAGGGCGGCCGGCGCATCGAAGTGGCCCGGCGCATCGTTCAGCAGACCCTCGACGAGCGCATTCCCGATGAAGTGCCGGTGGCGCTTCGCGCCTATGGCCACACCGAGCCACATAGCTGCGAGACGGAGCTGCTGGTGGAGCCCGATAGCGGCAATCACGCCGAGGTGCGTGAGGTGGTGGATAGCATCCAGGCCATCAATCTGGCGCGTACGCCGCTGGCCGACTCCCTGGATGCGGTACTCGACGACCTGGTCGACTACGCCGATCAACCGCGCCTGGTGGTGATGCTCACCGACGGCGAGGAGACCTGCGACGGTGACGTGGCGGCTTCGGTCGATGCCCTGATTGAGGATGGGGTCGATGTTCGCCTCAATATCGTCGGCTTTCATATCGACGAGATCGGCCTGCAGGACGAGTTCGAGCGCTTCGCTGCCCGGGGCGGCGGCGAGTACTTCGACAGCCAGGACGGTGACGAGTTGATGGCCGGGCTGGCCCAGGCGCTGTCGGCCACCTGGCGGGTGCTGGACAGTGAAGGTGATGAAGTGGCTCGGGGGCGGGCGGATGACGATCCCATCGAGCTGGATGTGGGCGAGTACGAGCTGGTGGTGGAGACCCAGGCGGGGGAGCAGCGGCGTGACTTCGGTGTCGGGCCCAACCAGGCCGTCGAGCTGACGCTGTGATAGCGCCGGGACGAGGTAGATAACGATAAGGGGAATGGCCATGACGAGGGGGCGGTGTGAGCGCCTGAGGGGGGACAGGGGCTGCCGGGTAGTGGTGGGCCTGCTGGGGTTGCTGATGCTGGTGTCACTAGCCACCGGCGAGTCTGCCCACGGCTATCCTCGAACGCTGGTGGCCGAGCCACTGGCCGAGGAGATGTCGCCTACCCAGCGCTTTCGCGGGGCGGCCCGCATCCTGGGAGAGCTGGCCGAGGGGGAGCGGCACGCCTTCACCTGGTCGATCGATGATCGGGAGGTGGATCACCTATGGCAGATCTCGCTGCGTGCCACCACCGATGAGCGACTGCAGGTCAGCCTTCACGCCGATCAAGCGCGGGAAGGCCAGGGCGCGCCACAGGGCGTGACCACCTTTGGCGAGGCGTCGGCGGACACGCCACCCGCCTCCGACGGCGAGGTCGAAACTGGCTCGGCGCTGCTGACCCTCGAGGCCACGCCCGACATCCCAGGGGATCGCGTGACCTCCCTGCTGGTGCCCCATGGCGACTATCGGCTCGAGGTCGAGACGCAGGGTTGGCACGACGAATACCAGTTGACCGTCGAGCCAACCGAAGAGATCAGCCTGCATGGCACCGCGAACGCGCCGTCGGATGCCGAGACTCTGGCCATCGGCCCGGGCCGCGACTGGTTCTACCAGCTCAACGCCGAGCGCCTGCAGCTTCCCCTGGAGCTCGACGAAGGCGACACCCGGCGCTGGCGGCTCTCCCTGCTGACTGAGCTTGGCCATACGCTAAGGGCACAGCCGGTGGATGCCGCGGGCAAGCCCCTGGAGGAGTCCACGATGGCTGTGCCCAGGGAGCAGCGATGGACCGGTTGGCCCTCGAGGATGGGGCCGCATTGGCCCTGGCGCGCGAGGAAGGCGGGGAGATCATCGGGCGTGTGCGTGTGCGTCTCGAGCCGGAAGAATCACTCCCATCACCGGTACCTGAGCCGGTGGCCGCGACACGCGAAGAGGCCCTGACGCTGCCTGACCAGGCCACTCAAGCGCTCGAACTGCTGCCCGGTCAGCGCAGCTATCTGGCCTTCGAACTCAGCGATGACGACGCACAAGGGTACGGCTGGGCACTGGATCTGCTTGGCCCGGATGATATGGTCATCGAAGCATGCCTGGCGGGCGCCCTGGGTCAGGAGGCGATCTGCCGTAGCGGTCCGCGGGAGGCGCTCTTCGACCAGCTGCGCCTCGACCCGGGTCGTCACTACCTGGCGCTGACGCCATCCGAGCAGGCGGATGAAACCGGCATCGCGGTGGAGGTGACTCGCCGTTCGGTCCCCCGGCCTGGACCGGAGGAGGTGGCGGAGCCCAACGACACCCGCCAGATGGCAACCGCCCTGCCACCAGACAGGGCGTTGCATGGCGTCTTTCATGGCCCGCGTCAGGGGATCTTTCGGCTCGAGGTGCCGCGCTCCGATCAGGTGTGGCGCATTGTGGCCAGTGGCGAGGGGCTGGATGACCTTCGCCTCTACCAGGCTGGCCATTCGGGGCGTTTCCACCTTGCCAGATCCCAAGCCTACGGCCCTGTGGGGGAGCACGAGGGCCTGGGCTTTGCTCGGCTCGAACTGATGGCGGGCACCTACTACCTCGAGCTTAGCGGGGGCGACAGCGACTATCGGATCCTGGCCGAGCGTCTGGAAGCCGATGAAGGCGGCTGGGAGCGTGAGCCTAATGACAATCGCAGCCAGGCCAATGCGCTCTCCTTCGGTGAGGTCATGCGGGGCGACCTCCACGACGCTTCCGACGAGGACTGGTATCGATTCACCCTGCCGGGTGACAACCGTATCCGACTGGAGATTACCCCACCAGAAACCGGGAGCGTTCAGCCCGTTCTCTACCAAGGCGAAGAGCGTATCGCCTTTGTGCATCAACGCCGCGCGCTGGATACCGAGCCGCTGGCGCTCGACGGTCGGCTACCGGCAGGTGACTACTATCTGTGGCTGGGAGATCGCGAGCCGGCAAGTACCTACCATGTTCGCCTGGATGTTCAGGCGCCCTGGGAGCCGATGACGGGGCATGCCATGGCGACGCGTAGTGAGTTGGCCGCCGACCTGCCGCCCGATGGACGCATCGAGCTTCCTCACAGCGAGTTGGGGGGCGACTACCAGTGGTTCCGTCTGCCGGTCGGTGAGGCGCCCCGGGAGGTGCGCATCCAACGGCTGGGGGGCAATCGCCTGAGCCGCGCTAATGTCGAACTCATCGATGAACAGGACGACTCGCTCCCCACCCGAGAGGTCGAGACACAGCGTGACGACACCGAAGCCGTGGCGGCACAGATTCCCGCCCGCGCAAGGGTCTACCTTCGCGCCAGCTCCGCGCGCCTGGGGCATATCGACCTGCACATCGAGGATCCCTTGCTCGCGGAGCGGCAGGCCGATCGGCAATGGCGACGCGAGGCCATCGAGGCCAGCTTCGAAGCCGAAGGCACGCTGACCGCCTGGCACGACGCTCCCCAGCGGCTGGAAAGCCGCCTGGTGCTGAGCAACGGCGCCGAGAAGCCGGTGACCCTGGCACTCAAGGCCCATGCCAGCCATGCCGGCTGGGGCATCGAGGCGCTGCCCGACTCCCTAACGCTGGACGCTGGCGAGGAGGTGTCACTGACTCCGATCTGGACGCTGCCGGCCGGCCTGGATGACGAGTCACCGGTGACGCTGTTTATCGGCGGGGCGGGCCAGACGCTCGAGTCGACGGTTGCCATCGGTAGCGGCGACGTTGAAGCGGGCGTCAGCCAGCAGGATGCGGCACTGCGTGATAGTGCCCAGGGGCTGGTGGACCTGGCCTGGTGGGGCCTCGGCGCCTACTTCGAAGACCCCGACAGCGGCGAGCCGATCATCGATGATGCCAAAAGCGGCTGGGGTACCCACCGCGTGGCGTCCGAGCCCCGGCTGGTGCACCTCATCGATGGCATGAGCTCGATGGGGAGCCATGTCCGCTACCGCGGCGAGCCGGGGGAAGCGCTGCCGCCGCTGCGCCTGGCCGGAGACGGTGGCGAGGTGCGGATGCTGGTGATCGACCAGCGTTCGGGCCAGCCCTCTGAGCACCGCTGGCGCGAGCTCGAGGTGTCGCTGGGCGACAGCGTCGATGACCTGGAGGTGGTCACTACCGTCGAGCTGGACGCCGCCGACGGCGAGCAGTTCTTCGCCCTGGAGGCTGCTCGCCAGGCGCGCTACCTGGGGCTGCGTCCGCTCAGCTTCTGGGGTGAGACGGGGCGCCTGGACGACACCGGCATCGGCCAGCTTCGGGTGCTGGGTGAACCCGGCGATGAACTGGGGCGTCAGCACCCCGACCTGCTGGCGGATCGTCGCGGAGGGCACTGGATCACCACGCGCCCCCCGGTCCCTGCCCTGCACGAGATGACCCTAGCCGAGCGCAATGCCTTCCTGGGGCAGGGCGCCCACGGGGATCGCTTTGGCCGAGGCCTGGAACGGGGTGGGGAGTGGCAGCCGGGAGGGGTGTCGCTGGTTTTCGGCTTCCTGCAGCAGCGCGCGGCCAGACTCGGCCAGCTGGGCTGGCAGGAAACCACTGACTGGAGCGGCCAGCCCATCGAGAGGGTGCGGGTCTCTACCAGCACCGAGAGCCCCGTGGGCCCCTGGGAACATCTGACGGACTGGCATCTCGAGCGCGATGCGGAAGGGCTGGCCGAGTTGGTCCTGGAACACCCGGTCTGGGCGCGCTATCTGCGCCTCGAGGTGCTGATGCCTGAGCTGGATCCGGAACAGTCGGAGCGTCGCTGGCGGCTGCCAGCCCAGATTCGCGCCCATGAATCGGAGCCGCTGGGCGGCGGCGAGTCGATTCTGGCCTACTGGCCGGATCAGGGCAGGGAAGGGCAGGCAGGGCCCTATGAGCTGACCTTGTCCGGGCAGCACCTCCCCGAAGCCGTCGACGACGACGCCAGTCACCCCGAGTCGCCTTGGCGGTTGGAGGAGCCCGTGACCGGCCGCGTGGCGCACCCGAATGATACCCGCAGCTATCGCGTGACGGTCGAGGAGGGAGATAACACGCTGGTGGCAAGGCTGCGAGAGACGCTACGCGGCAGGGTCCAGGCGACGCTGGTAGCGCCCGACGGTAAGGCGCTTTCACTTGACTGGCAGCGCGAGCCCGAGGGATGGCGCCGCGGCGAGGCCGTCGACATTCCCGCCGGGGAGTATCGCCTGGACATCACCGAGCCGGCGCGGGCCATTGCCTTCCTGTGGGATGCCAGCGGCAGCCTGGAGGCGCTTCAGGTCCCGATTCTTCAGGCCATCAACCGTTTTGCCGAAGGCCTCGATCCTGACCAGGAGATCGCGAATCTGATGCCGTTGGGTGGCCCCATGCTGCTCGATGAGTGGAGCGGCGAGCCGCGCATTCTGCGCCATACCCTGGCCGCCTACGACGGGCGCTTCGAGAGTTCCGATTCCGAGCCGGCCCTTCAGGTCGCGACACGTGCACTGGAGGCGCTGGACCGGGAGCGGATCATCTTTCTGATCACCGATGCCGAGCAGATGGGCCGGGCCATGAGCGTCTGGGACGACCTGGAGCGGGTTCAGCCGCGCATCTTCACCCTGGAGACCCCCCACGGGCAGCAGCGACTGGCCAGCGAGACGCGCTGGTACCAGAACCAGATGCGCAGCTGGGCCAACGTGGGCGGCGGTCGCTATGCCTATACCACGGGCCGCCGCGACCTGGTGCGGGCTTTCGAGGCCGGCATGCAGGAGGTTCGTCAGCCCACGACCTTTCGGCTGAGCGTTGAATCCCGCTACCAGGAGCCCCCTGAGCCGGGCAGCGTCGCGGTGGTCAGTGCCGATCCCGCACGGCCAGCGGTGGCCGGCGGCGTGGTGCACCTGATCTTCGACGCCTCGGGCTCCATGCTGCGCCAGATGGAGGGCGGGCGACGCATCGAGGTGGCCCGGCGCATCGTCCAGCAGACCCTCGACGAGCGTATCCCCGAGGAGGTGCCGGTGGCGCTGCGCGCCTACGGCCATACCGAGCCCCATAGCTGCGAGACGGAATTGCTTGTCGAACCTCGCCTCGGCAATCACGACGAGGTGCGCGAGGTGGTGGCCGGTATTCAGGCCATCAACCTGGCCCGCACACCGCTGGCGGCCTCCATCGAGGCGGTGCTCGATGACCTTTCAGGCTTCGAGGAGCAGCCCCGCCTGGTGGTGATGCTGACCGACGGTGAAGAGACCTGCGATGGCGACGTGGCTGCGGCGGTGGAGGAGCTGATCGAGGAGGGCCTGGACGTTCGCCTCAATATCGTCGGCTTCCATATCGACGAGATCGGCCTTCAGGCCGAGTTCGAACGCTTCGCCGCCCAGGGCGGCGGCGAGTACTTCGACAGCCAGGACGCCGATGAGTTGGTGGCCGGGCTGGCACAGGCCCTGGCGGCCACCTGGCGGGTGCTGGACGCCGAGGGCAGCGTCATCGCCCAAGGGCGAGTGGACGATGACCCCGTCGAGCTGGACGTCGGTGACTACGAGCTGGTGGTGGAGACCCATGCGGGCGAAAGGCGGCGCGAGTTCCGCGTCTCGCCGCGTCAGGCGGTAGAGATCCAGCTGAGGGAGGATGAAGAATGACGAGACCCGACCTAGATAATATCTTGATGGCCATTCGGACCACAGTGCTGCTGGCGCTGATCCTGGCGCCCATGTCCTGGCTGGGTAGTGATGCCATGGCCGACGAAAGCGGTCCAACGGCCGAGGAGTTGACCAATGAACTGAGCGCCACCCAGCGCCAGGTACGCTTGATCCTGGGTGATGTGCTGCAGCATGGCTCCTTCGATGTGTCGGCCGTACGGGATGCCGTGGGCAACGACCCCCAGGCCCTGACCCGCTGGGTGCAGGATCAGACCACCCATGTGCCTTATCAGGGGCTGGTGCGAGGGGAGTTCGGTGTGCTCCAGGACCGGCTGGGCAACCATATGGATCGTGCCATGCTGCTCGGGCGCCTGCTCGAAGAATCCGGCCGCTCGGTGCGTCTGGAGGTCATGTCGCCCCGGGAGCCTCCCCCGTCGATCTCATCATTTGAGGCGCGTCCCCGTCCACAGCCGGTGTCCTTGTCCGAAGGCACGCGGGAGTTGCTCGACCACCTGGGCTCCCCCTCGGACGAATCGCAGCCGATCCCCCCCCGCCTTCCCGAGTGGAATCGCTTCGATCAGGATCTTCAGGTGCGGGCCGTCAGTCTGATGAACCGACTCGCCGAGGCCCCCGGTTTTCCTGACTGGCATGAGCAGGAGCGCCAGCGGGAGGTATCGGGTGACCCCAACGTGCGTGTCTGGTGGGAGGATGACCAGGGGCGCTGGGTGCCCACCGATCTGAGTCAGGCCTCGGTAAGTGCGCCGGCCGACGCTCCCTCTGCCGAGAGCCAGAGCCTGTCAGCGTTCGGCTCCCGCCATGCCCATCACTATGAGATTGAGGTTGTCGCCGAGCGTTGGCAGGAGGGCCGCCTGGATCGTGTCACTCTGCTCGAGCATAGCGTTCAGGCACATGAGCTTGCCATGCAGTCCATACGGGTCGGTATCGTGCCCGACCAATTCGAGGTAGACGACTTCTACGCGGGAGACAGCGACCAGGCACTGGCAGAGGACCTTCTGGCCAATACCGGTTGGCTTCCTTATATCCGCTATGGGGAAGAGCGGGTACTCGGTGATCTCATCGACCAGGACGGGCATGTTCGGGATCCCATGCAGCCGCCCCAGGCCAGGCAAATGGAGGAAGCCACGAGCCTGCTGGGAGGCATCAGCATTGGCGGACGTGCCGAGCAGGACGAGTCCCATGATGCCTTTGTCGGCCTCTCCCTGGAGGTGACGCATCGCCATGGGGATGAGGTGGTCAATCGAGTGTCGCGCCCCTGGTTCTCGCTGGCCGAGGAAGACTCACGCCCCTTTGAGCTCGAACGCGGGCATCGCCTTGAGCGTGCCGTCGCGTTGCTGCGTGATACCAATATGGTGTTGCAGACTGCCGAGCCCTCCGAGGCGCTGATGTTGCGTATGGAGCTAGGCTCCTTCCTGCGCAATGCGTATGCGCTGCAGGGCATGATCATGGGCCTGGACGGTGATGACTTCGAGATACTCGAAGGCGCCATCGATGAATTGGTGGATCTACCGAAAACGGCCCTGCAGTTCGCCAGGCATCGCTTTACGGCTTCCCTGCATCCCGGGCGCTTCTATATTGGTGAACCCAATATCCTGATCGAACATGTGGGACTAAAGCATCTGCCAGGGGGGTTCCGAGATTACCGTGCCATCGACCTGGCCCATGTGCCCCTGCACCTTATTCCACTCGACGGCCCACACGAGGACTTCACCCAGCAGCTACGTTTCGCGCAGGGGGTGCTGGAAACCCTGCTGGAAGCGGAACTCCTGGCACTGAGAAGTCCTGCTCCCGACAGGGCTAATGTGCTCGACGGCGAGAATGCCGCCCTCCATCTGGAGACGGCAATGGCTAGGGGCGAAGCGGGGCTCTGGCTGTCGAAAGCCGAGGCGAATCAATTCGGCGATATTTCACTGCACAAGCTGTCACGGCAGGCCATGCAGGAACAGCTTGCTCAAGGGCTTCACCTCTATTTTCCACTTGTCACAGCACTGGATGAATGGCCTGAAGACTCCCATTTCCCGCTTGCCTGGTGGGCGGTGGATCCGAACAGCGGTCATGCCCTCGGCTATGGTGGCGTGGGCTGGGGACAGGATTCGGCTGAGTACAGCTTGATTGATGTGCTGGGAGCCAGGGCCTATCTGCTAAAGGCATCTCTCATGCCGGGTGCGGCCAAGACCGCAGTGGGAAGCGCGACGGTGTGTGCCTTCGCAGCGGCCTTGCTTACCGTAAATATCCTTACCGTAGGAGGCGAGCCCGGGTTGCTCAATGTCGTTACCGACCAGAGCGAGCGCCTCCTCAAGTTTTGCCTGGAGGCCTACAACAGGCGTATGAATCCCCGTTTACCCCCTGGTTCCTGACGGAGGTTGGACCATGAAGCGATTGTTGATTGCGTTGAGTATGATCGCCGTCAGTCCGCTGTCACTGGGAGCCCAGCCCGGGCTCTGGATTACCGGCGATATCCGCGGCACCTTGCTGCCCTGCTTCCAGTGCCCGGAAGCTTCGGAACCGGGGCTTGCGCGGCAGGTGGGCGTCATGCAGGAGATGGATGCCGATGGCATCTGGCTGGATGCCGGTGGCTTTCTCGATGGCGGCGAGGTGGATGAGCTGGGTATACGGGAGAGCCTGGCGCTGGCGGAGGGCCTGGGGATGCAGGCCCTGCACCTGACCTGGCGGGATGTCAGCCCATCCCTGGTCGACGCGCGCTCTGGATCGAGCCCGCCTCTTATCTCGGCGAGTATCCTCGATGCGCAGGGTGAGCCGCTGGTTCCACCGTCGCTGGTGGTCGAGCATGATGGCCAGCGAATTGGCCTTATCGGCATTTCGGGGGTGCCGATGGGCTATCATGGCCTGCCCGCCTGGCAGTCTTTCAGCGAGACGTTTCGGCTGCGCTCGGCTGGGGAGGCCCTGAGTGATGCCCTCGATGGACTGCCCAGTGATGTCGACCGTGTTCTGGTGCTCTATGCCGGCGATCACGGAATCCTCCGCAGGCTCATCGACCAGGCAGGAGAGCGCGTCGATGCCTTCGTCATGGGCAGCAGCTTCGGCAACCTGTACAGCCTTCCGCCTGAGGCGGTAATCGACGCGCGTAGCCAGAGAGGACGACGTGTCACCCAGCTACGACTGCCCGACCTGGCCGCCACCTATCATTCGGTGACGCTGAGCGCGTCGATCAGTGACTCGGCGGTGCAGGCACTGGAGAGTGCCGGGCTGCGCCATGCTCCACCGGCGCGCGTTTCTCGACCCAGCATTGCCTTGCCGAATGATCCCGACCTGTCGCCACCCTTCGCTAAGCCCTTGCTCCTTGAGCAGGAAAATCGCGTCATGGGCATGAGCGTGCTGGGCCTCGAGACCCGCTCCGACTGGCAGGGACAAGCCGCAGCTGCGGGCGAGGTCTATCTGGTCCTCGACCTGCTGTTCGAGAACCATAAGCCCTTCGACCTGATCCAGCAGGATGGTGGCCAGCGTGCCCTGCTGGTCGGCAACCTGGAGCAGAACCTCGTGCTGGTGGCCGGAGGCAGGACACATGCGGTGATCAACGAGGCGCTGCAGGGGGCGGACCTGTTGCCTGACACCTTCGTCCTGCCCCGGCCCGGCGAGGTGAGGCGCGGCAAGGTGGTCTATCGCCTGGCAGATGACCCGCCGGGCCCGCTGTCACTGCGCTTCTACCATGCGAATACCCGGCCCTGGCGATGGCGCTCCAGGAAGGAGATCAAGCATCGGTGGTGCAGCAGGAAGTCGATCTTCAGCGGCATGACTTCCTGGAGCTCGGGATTGCCAGCATTGAGGAGGTCGATGCCGAATCGCTGGGTAAAACACCCGACAGCAAGCACTTCGTGGCAGTGGAGCTGCTGGGGAGGAGTCGGCTCTCGCGTGCGAACCCGGCCAATCACCACGACATCGATGCCGACCCAGAGGCTAGAGTTGAGACGCCCCGAGTGGTGCCCTATCTCTATGCGGACCAGCACATTCAGCTGGTCAGCCCGGATGGCTACGTCTACTTGCCGGATTGGGAACTCAGCGATCTAGAGCGTATTCCCACCTTCCTTCCCGATATGTTGACTGGCGGACGGCTGATCTTCTCGCTGCCCGAGGCAGTGGACACCTACCGTGTCTCCCTCTATTTCCCCAATTTCGGCACCATTACCGAGGGAACCCAGGGATTTCCTGCGCCCATGTTTTTCGGCGATGACGCCGAAGATTTTGCCTACCGCGAGCGCGACACCGTCCTCGACTTCGGTCTCGAGCAACTGCGCGTTCGAGTGACAGATATCGAGCGCACCGACGATGGACTTGAGGTGGAGGTTGAGGTCTTCAACGAGACCGATGGGCCCGGTTTCTGGCCCATGGAATCACGGCTTGGGATTACCCCGGCCGACACCCGGCGACGTATCACGGCGACTGCGCTGACCGACTCCTATGGCACACCGCTAGCCTGGAATGCTCACCTGCCGCCGGGAGAGCCACGGCGCATGCGGCTGCATTTTCCGCTTTCCGAGCCACAGGGGGAGGGGGCGATCGATGTGCGAGGACTTTCCGATAACCCCTCTCGGCCGATTCGCTGGGATGAGCAAGGGGTGCTGGTGGAATGACCTTCATCGCAATCATCACGAATGTCAGAGTTGCGTTCTCGAACACGGAGGTATCGATCGAGGCGTTCGCGGATCATTGTCACGGCAGGAGGTACTATGACACCTGATACACTTCGAC
>NZ_AZQX01000002.1:0-22525 GCF_000568385.1 Halomonas sp. BC04 | reverse complement strand
CTATGCAGCACGTGGACGGTCTGGCTGCATGTGCGATGACCACTTCGCTCTGCTGGAAGCTATAGCGGAGGGAGACACCGACAAGGCCGAGCGCTTGATGTCAACACACATCGGTCACATACAGGCAAGAATGGACTTGAGTGAGCCTGATGACATCGTGGATATCGAAGAGGCTCTTTCCAATGCATTCTGAGATCGAGCAAAGACTAACCAATCTTCGTGGATATGGGTCTACCCCGCCCCATCCACAATGGCCGAATGATGCCCGTATTGCCTTGTCCTTCGTACTCAATATCGAAGAAGGTTCAGAATCACACATCCTGGATGGGGATTCTGCTGCCGAACACCTGAATTCCGACATGTTGTGTGGACCATGGGAGGGGATCCGCAACCTCAACATGGAGTCTCACTACGAGTATGGAACCCGCGTCGGCGTCTGGCGGCTACTCGACATCTTTCGTGATCGGTCACTACCCTTGACGGCTTTTGCGGTTGCCCAGTCCATGGAAAGAGTGCCGGAGATCGCCGAACGACTGGTTCAGGATGGCCATGAGATTGCTGCGCATGGCTGGAGGTGGATCGACTATCGTAACGTCGAACTTAAGTCTGAACGCGAACATATGCGACGTTGTGTCGATATTCTGGCGAGATTGACAGGCAAGGCACCAACTGGCTGGTACACAGGAAGAATCAGCACCAATACTCGAAACTTGGTTATTGAACATGGTGGATTTACCTACGATTCCGATGCCTACAATGATGAGATCCCTTATTGGATAAAACATAGTCAGGGGCACCACCTGGTTATACCATATAGCTTTGATACTAACGACATGCGATTTGCTTCTTCCCCTGGCTTCGATACCGGAAAGGACTGGCTTGATTACCTGTGCGCCACCTTCGACCAACTGTATCGGGAGGGGGAAAAATGCCCACGAATGATGTCAATTGGCCTACACTGCCGCTTGGCTGGTCGTCCAGGACGTGCCGCTGCACTTGAGAAATTTCTTGACTATACCACTATGCACCAAGGAGTCTGGATTGCACGGAGAGAAGACATTGCTAAGCACTGGTTCAACCACCACCACCCCAACTCTAACCCTTAACCCTTTTCACTTATTAGATAAAATGCACATACTTTAACGCAAGACTATTCCTATAATGGCTTGACTGATTTAAGAAAAACACAGCCACTCTACATTCTTAGCGAACTTCTTTAGAAACACCCCGGCATTTATAAAAAATTCAAATGGCAATCAACTTAACCTGTCAGGTTTTAATTCTTACGTCCTTTCGCTGCACAGCAGCGGGGCAGGAGCAATGAGATGCGACTATTGTTGCTAAATGGTAATAGTAATGCTGCCTTGACCGCGCAGATGGCTGAAGAGGCACGACGCATTCTGGGCCAGAGTGTAGAGGTGCTGCCGGATACGGCTACAGACAGTGTTCCTTACATCGGCTCTCGCCGAGATTGTGCCTTGGCCGGCGCTGAATTAGTTAAATTAGTTGAGAGTCATTTAGAGAAAGATGACAGGCGCTACGATGCTATACTTCTGAGTTGCTTTGGCGAGCCAGGCATCACCGCAGTTCGCGAGATCAGCCTGTGCCAGTGGTAGGAATGCTTGAGTCCTCGTTGCTAACCGCCCAGCAACTGGGCGGGCGCTTCTCAATACTTACTCCCGGAGAGCGTTGGCCGAAGATGATTGAAGAGACGGTATACGATCTCGGTTTAGCGCGGCGCTGCCTAGCCATAGAAGCAATTAACATCGAAGACTTGAAATTACCAACCCAACGTGAAGAGATGCATCGCCGCCTAGCTGAGACCCTAATCCGACACCAGAAAAGGCTAAACCCCGATGTGACAATCATTGGCGGAGCAGCTTTCGCCGGGCTGGCTAATAGCCTACCTGCTCAACATAACTCTCGGCTTGTCGACTGCTTCGAGGCTGCGATACTGCAATGTCAGGCGCTGATGCAGCTAGGCGGTGAATCGACCCGGATATTATAAATTGGAGTATAGAGTAGCCCCAAGACAGAGCCTTATTCGAAAATCATTCCGAGCATCTATATTCATGCTCAGAACCCCTTAGCCACGCCACGGGGCCGGGCCGGCTGTGGCTTGTCACACTTCAGGAAGCGCCCATGGCCCGGCACGGCGGTCGGTTCACCGTCCCGGGAGACAACGCTGCCCCGGCACAGGGTGAGTACCGGCCTCCCGGTCAGCTCTAGCCCCTCGTAGGGGGTGTAGTCCACGGCATGATGCAGGGTCGCGTTCCGCACCGTGGTGCGGACATCGGGGTCCCATAGGGTCAGGTCGGCATCGCTGCCGATGGCGATGGTGCCTTTGCGGGGATAGAGGCCATAGATCTTGGCCGGGTTGGTGGCGGTCAGCGCAACGAAGCGGGTGGCATCGATGCGCCCCTTCACCACCCCCTCGGAGAAGAGGATCGGCAGCCGCGTCTCGAGCCCCGGAATGCCGTTGGGGATATGGTGGAAGCCGGCCTCGTCACCATGCAGCTTCTTACCCTGGGGGTCATCGTAGCGAAAGGGGGCGTGGTCCGAGGAAAAGACCTGGAAGACGCCACTCTCCAGCGCCTGCCACACCGCCTCCTGGGCCGCCTTGTCGCGGGGGGGCGGGCTGCATACGCACTTGGCGCCCTCGAAGCCCTCCTTATCCAGGTCGGCGGCGGTGAGCATCAGGTACTGGGGGCAGGTCTCGCCGTAGACGCGCAGGCCGCGTCCCTGGGCCCAGCGGATCTGCTCGATGGCCTCGGGACCGGACACATGCACGATCAGCAGTGGCACGTCAATCAGCTCCGCCAGGGAGATGGCGCGGTGGGTGGCCTCACGCTCGGCGATCGCCGAATGCGCCACGCCGTGGTAGAACGGCGACGTCTGCCCCTGGGATTCGAGCAGTTCAGTGAGATAGGCAATGCAGTCAGCGTTCTCGGCATGCACCATCACCATGCCGCCCTCGCGGCGGGCCATGGCCAGCACCTCGAGGACCTCCCGGTCATTGAGCTTGAGGTCGTCGTAGGTGAGGTAGATCTTGAAGGAGCTGTAGCCCTCGGCGATCAGCGCCGGCAACTCCTCCTTGAGCACCGTCTCGGTGGGGTCCGTGACGATCATATGGAAGGCGTAATCGATCAGCGCCTGGCCCTCACTACGGCGGTGATAATCCGCCACCGCGGCACGCAGGCTCTGCCCCTTCTGCTGGGCGGCGAAGGGGATCACCGTGGTCGTCCCACCGCAGGCCGCCGAGCGGGTGCCGCTCTCGAAGCCGTCGGCCATCACCGCGCCGTCGCTCAAGGGCTGATCCAGATGACAGTGGGCATCGATGCCGCCGGGCATTACCCAGAGGCCGTCGGCGTCGATCACCTCCTCGGCGCCCTCCAGATCGTGGCCCAGGGTGACGATGCGCCCATCCTTGATGCCGATATCGGCCTGGTAGCGATCGGCGGCGGTGATGATCAGGCCGTTCTTGATCAGGGTATCTAGCTGCATGATGTCACTCTCTTGTTGTATTGATTGGCAGGTACGCGCGGTTCGGCCCGCGCGAGGCGCCGACGCTCTCTCAGACTGGCGCGGGCCGATCACCCCGGTCCCGCCTTCGTTGTCAGCGTCTTCAGGTAGTTCAACCAGCCGCCATGCCGGGTGATATCCACAACACCCGGCCGATCGATGGCACTCTCTCGCAGACGCATGCTCAGGGCGCCCGAGCCATCCTCCAGCTCGATGATGGTCAGCTCGAGTTCGTCCGGCTCATTCGGCAGCAGGCCTTCGCGCAGCTGGCCATGGGAGAGCGCGTAGAGCTCTCCCGGGACTCTCTCCCTGCAGATGCCACGGGGAGCAGGCCGGGAAACTCGTCCCTCACCGAGTAGAAGCGATAGCGGGGGGCCGTCTCGATCGCCCCCAGGTATCGGGCTCCCTCCAGCGCAAAGCTGAGACTGCGCCCGACATGGCCTGCCCGTTGACAAACATCCTCAGCACTCTCTCCTGGGGGTGCATACCTACCTCCTGTTCGTTGTCAGCCTATCAGCCGGCGTGTGTTGTCGAGTCACTGCACCTGTGAGTGTCCTGGGGCGGCGTCAAGGGCCCAGCCGCGGGTCCTGGAAGAGGCCGCCCCAGCCCTGGATGCAAGTGGTGTCCTCCCCCGCAAGCTGCAGAGACTTCCATACCGCGACGCTCACCGAGTCATAGATTGGAATGCCCAGCTCCTGCTCCAGCGCCGGCACAATGGCGGCACCTCGCATATTGGTGCACAGCAGAGTAATGGCCTGGGGATGGCACTGAGCCACCTCCCGCACCAGCCCCGCCAGGGTCGCTTCGTCGTATTCCGAGAAGGAGAAGTTGCCACGGTCATTGAGGTGGCGCTCCGCCACTACCTCGATGTCCTCGGCAGCGTAGTTAGCGACGATGGCCGCCTGGATTTCATCGAGATAGGGCGTCACCAGTCCCAGTCGGGTCACCCCGGTGCGTGTCAGGATCTCGTTGAGCGCCAGCACGCTGCTGGTGGCTGGCACCCCGGTCGTCTCGGCAATAGCGGCGCACAGCTGGCGGTCGGTTTCGAAACCCAACCAGCTCGCCGAGGTACCGCTCCAGGCGATAACGTCCATCCGCGCGTCGTTGAGCAGCCGTGCCGCCTCCAATTGGGGCGTGGGATCGAACGCCTGGTCCGGGCCGCTCAGTGAGGTCTCCTTGACGGTGAAGCGCTGGAAATGGGCTGTGACCCGGGGAAAGAGCCCTTGAAGCAGGGCCGCGGTATAAGGCTCTAGCACAGTATTGGAGGAAGGCGTCAGCATGCCCAGCAGGGTACGATTCATGGCTTGCTCCGAGTCTGTCATTGATATTCTGTATACAAAAACCTCACACCCCAATAGATTCGCACAGCTCTGTTTTTTTGCAAGAAAAACCCATTGAAATACAAATTTCCAGGAAAATTAAAAACTATATCATTGTTTTTTAAACGCTTTTAAAAAAAATTGTATTCTATGTTTTGTATTTTCTGAAAACCTTCGCTAGGGTTCAAACAATCGCCTACACAGAAAAACAAGGCGATCGGCAGCCCACTCGTGAAACAAAAGGAACCCTGTATGACAACAACAACACGCCTTGCAAAATGCTCTGCAGCCATCCTGTTGGCGCTCGGCCTAGGCTCTCCTCTGCTCGCTAACGCTGATACCCTGCGCTTCAGCGGCAACTTCCCCGATGACCACTCCAGCAGCCGTGCCATGGAGATCTTCCGGGATGCCCTGGCCGAACGCACCGACGGTGACTTGAGCGCCCAGCTGTTCCCCAACATGCAGCTAGGCGGCGCCAGCGAGAACGTCGATCAGGTTTCGTCTGGGTCCATCGCCGGCACCTGGGTCGGCATCGCCTTCCTGTCGCGTACCGTGCCGGAGCTGGAGGCCCTGAGCCTGCCCTTCGCCTTCGCTGATCGCGAGGATGCCTTCGCCCTGATCGATGGTGACTTCGGCGAACTGCTCGACGAGAAGCTGGCCGAGAAGGGGTTCGTGGCGCTGGGCTATATGGAGCTGGGCTTCCGCCATGTGACCAACAACGAACGCCCCATCGAGACCATCGAAGACCTCAACGGTCTGAGAATCCGCCTGCAACCCAACCAGACTCACCTGGACACCTTCCGTGCTATCGGCGCCAGTCCGATCTCAATGGATATCAGCGAGGTCTACGGCGCCTTGCAGCAGGGGGTGCTGGACGGCCAGGAAAATCCCTACAGCATCATCAGTACCCGCCGCCTGGACGAAGTGCAGGGCCATCTCTCCGATACCGGCCACTTCTATGACTTCATCGTGGTGGTGGCCAACCGCAACGTCTTCAATCGGCTAAGCGAGGAGAAGCAGCAGGCCGTGCGCGATGCCATGGCCGAGGCGGTGGCCTGGCAGCGGCAGACCGCCGCCGAGGAGGATGAGGCGGCCCGGGCGACGCTGATCGAACGGGGCATGCAGTTCACCCCGATCAGCGACGAGACTCGCGCCGCCCTGCGTGAGGCCAGCCAGGGGGTGGTGGAGCAGCTGCGCGACAGGATCGGCGCCGAGGTTGTCGACCGAGTGCTCGAGGAAATAGGGTCATGACTCCCGCCTGGCACCAGCTGGAGGCGCACGCCTCCAGCCCAGTCAAGCGCCACTTCCTGCATGGCCTGGTGCTGCTCGACCGGACATCCTATTACGCCATTCTGGTGGCCATGGGCATGATGACCCTCCTCGTCTCGGCCCAGGTGTTCACCCGCTATGTACTCTCCAGCTCTATCGACTCCGCCGACGAACTCTCGCGGCTGTTCTTCGTCTGGGCGATCTTCCTGGCCATTCCTCATGGGATCAAAGTCGGTATCCATGTGGGCATCGACGCCCTGGTCTCCCACCTGCCTGAGAGGCTACAGCAGCGCCTGGCGCAACTGATGGCCATTGTCGGTGCCGCCATGATGGCGGGGCTGTTCTGGATAAGCGTGGGGGCTGTAGCCAGCAAGTGGCAGGAGCTGATGCCCACCCTGCCGATCACCGCCGCCGTCTTCTATATCGCCGTGCTGGTCTGCGCTGGCCATAGCTGCCTACATCTGCTAGCCCAGGCCCTGCGCCTGGAGCCACTGCCCAGCGCGCCGGCAGTGAAAGGAGGAGAGCCTTCATGACGCCTGCCATCATCTTTACCTTCCTAGGCTTCGCCTTGCTGCGCATGCCCCTGGCTTTTTCCCTGGGCCTCGCCTCCCTGGTGGGCCTCTATGTGGGCGGCATGGATTTCTCGATACTCCCTCAGCGCATGATGCACTCTGTCAACAGCTTCCCACTGATGGCTATTCCGCTGTTTATGCTGGCCGGTGAGCTGATGGTGGCCGGCGGCGTCCTGCAGCGCCTGGTGGACTTCGCCAACTCGTTGATCGGTCGTATACATGGTGGCTTGGCCCATGTGGCCATCGTCGCCGGTATGGTACTGGCGGCAGTGAGCGGGGCCGCCGTCGCCAGTGCCAGTGCGTTGGGCAGCTCACTGGTGCCTCCATGCGCCAGCAGTACGGTACCGGCTACAGCAGCGCCGTAGTAGCCTCTGCAGCCAACCTGGGGGCCATCATCCCTCCCAGCAACGCCATGATCGTCTACGCCTTGATGGCCGGTTCATCCGTGTCGGTAGGCGGACTCTTCATGGCAGGCGTCGTTCCCGGAATCATCTTGGCAGTTGGCTTCATGGGGCTGGCCAGCTTTATCGCCATGCGCCGCCGCTACCCGCTAGGCACCGAGAGCAGGATCGGCCTTAAGCACGTGCTGGTGCAGACCTGGCGCGCCATGCCGATCCTCTTGATGCCCATTGTGGTAGTGGGCGGCATCGTTGGTGGCGCCTTCACACCGACCGAAGGAGCTGCCATCGCCGTTGTTTATGCGCTCTTGATCGGCTTCTTCGTAACGCGCAAGCTGCGCATCTCCGACCTGCCCAAGGCGATGTTCAATGCTGCCGTGACCGCAGCCATGGTGGGGGCTCTGATCGCTTTCGCTTCCACCATGACCTTCGCCTTCACCCTCGACCTGATCCCCATGCAACTGACCCAATGGGTACAGAACTTCACACAGGATCCGCTGGTGTTCTTGTTGCTCGTGATGGTGCTGCTGATCGGGGTTGGCATGTTTATCGAGTCCAATGCCGCTTACATCATGCTGGTGCCGCTGCTGGCGCCCATCGCCCTAGCCTATGGCATCGACCCTTTGCTATTCGGCTTTCTATTCGTCATGAATCTGGTAGTGGGAATGATGACACCGCCAGTGGGCGTACTGCTATTCGTGATGTGCGGCATCTCAAAGATCAGCCTCAATGAACTGATGAAGAGCGCCTGGCCCTTTATCGCTTTCCAGTATGTAGTGCTGTTCGCCTGTATCGCTTTTCCGGGCATCGTCACTTGGTTGCCGCGGGCACTGGGATACTGACTGCCTGCCCCTCAGGCTCCAAACAGGAGCCGGGGCTTTTTCTTTTAGCGGCGCGGGCTACCCCGCCACGAACATAATTAGTGAGCACGCCATGAAATTACTGGTCATTAACCCCAATATCTCAATCGATGTCACCGCCCTAATCGAACGGGAGGCTCGCCGCAGCATTAGCACCTGCACCGAGCTGACCATGGCCACCGCGCCTTTCGGTGTGGCCTATATCGAGACCCGCGCCGAGGCCCAGATTGGCGGCTATGCTGCAATGCAAATTGCCGCAGAAAAGTATGAAGGTCATGATGCCGTTATGGTGGCGGCGTTTGGCGATCCGGGGCTCACCGCCCTGCGTGAGATTCTACCGATCCCGGTAGTAGGAATGACCGAAGCAGCTCTGGTTAGTGCCTGCCAACAAGGAAGCCGTTTTTCGGTGATCGCGATCTCCCAGCGCATCCAGGCCTGGTACCGTGAAACCATAGCCGGCTACGGCTTCTCCGATCGCTTAGCGAGTATTCGCGCGCTAGACGAGCCCTTGGCCCATATCGGTCGAGTACAGGAGGATCAGGGCGAGCGCTTGGTGGCTCTGGCCGAGCGGGCGGTTCGAGACGACGGTGCCGATGTCCTGATCCTTGCCGGAGCACCTCTCGCCGGCCTGGCCCGCGACGTGGCTACACGCCTACCAGTACCTACCCTCGATGGGGTCACCTGTGCGTTGCATCAAGCTCAGGCCATGGTCAACCTGGGGGCGCCAGCACCCTCTGCGGGCAGCTTTGCTGCTTTGCCCAGCAAGCCCTGCCTTGGTCTCCCTGAGAAACTGGTACAGTTGGTAGGCCGTCAAGTACTGACTAATCGCATCTGACTGGAATTCTATTGTATCAGTGGAAAAATTGAACCATCCAGTCAAGAGGAGATGCCTATGAGTACAGATTCACCTGCGGGAGTAGCCCGCATCACTGCACCAACCTTGGCTCAAGAAGCCTACCAAACCTTGCATCGACTTATCGTACGGGGCCAACTAGCCCCGGGGGAGCTACTTCAGGAGCCTACCCTCTGCGAACAGCTGGGCATCTCACGAACCCCCCTGAGAGAAGCCCTGAAGCGTCTGTCCGCAGAAGGGTTGGTGGTAATGCCTCGCAACCGCCGGGCTCGGGTAGCCCCCATTGATGCCAAGGAGCTGGACCATCTTTTCGAGGTAGAGGCTGGTCTGGAAAGCTTGGCCGCCGGCCTGGCCGCAAAACGCATGACCAATACCGAACTCAAGCGCCTCGAAACCTTACAAGAGCGCCTTGAGCGACTTCTTGTGAAGGGCGACCGCAACGCCTATTTCGAACTCAACCAACGCATTCATGGATTGATCGTAACTGGCGCCAAAAACCCCGCGCTGGAGGAGACCCACCGAAGCTTGCTAGGACGTCTGGAACGAGCGCGCTACCTAGCCTGGATCGCTTGGGTCGATGGCAGGAGTCGACAGAGGAGCATCGCCAGATCCTTGAGGCACTGAAGGCCCGAGACAGCGATTTGGCCCAGCGCCTACTGGCCAACCATATCCGTCATACCGGGGAAGCGATTGCCTGCATAAACCGCCCGACCTCTTGACCCTCTGACATCCTGCTGAAAGCGCCAGAGGGCCCTCCCACCTGGAAGAGCCACTTGCTTGGCAGAATTTTTAATCAGAGGCTGACACGCAGCGCCAGGAGGTACTCGTCGCAGTTATTGCCCTCGCCGCCACGGTCGACGACCAGGAATTCACCCTCCCGCTCGAGCACCGACTGAATCGCATGCCAGGTCCCGGCCCGGTAGTTCACGCCCTGACGGCCATCGGTGACGAAGGCTCGCACGTCGGCCGGGGCGATGGCATCCCCCGGCGGGGCGACCACGATCACGAAGCGCTCCTCGTGCAGCGGCATGAAAGCCTGGCTGCCCAGGGGATGACGCTCCAGGAAATCGAGTTCCAGCGGCAGCGAGATCGGCTGGCTGACGAAGATACTGATCAGCGCATGAGCCTGTTCGCCCAGGGTCTCGACCTTCGCCAGGTCGTGGTAGCGTCGGGTGCGCCCGGCGTTGATGTGAAAGTAGTCGGCCGTGCGCGTGTCGATGATGTCACCGAAGGGCGCGAAGGCCTCCGGCGTCAGCGGCTCGGCTTTGAGTTCCAGCATATTGCCCCCCTTCAGAGGTTTTCTCGACAGTCAGCCTGAATCACCGGGCTGTTCCGGCGACAGGCCTATGAGGAGGCGCTGTGAACCCATCCCTGGGCGCTACATTTGCCATCCATGGCAAATGACCTCCTCTCCGGCCTGTCCCCGGCGCCCTAGTGTCGCGGTTTATTCAGCGAGCCCCGAGCCGCAGCTTCGGATGGCGATTCACATCCTTGTAGAGCAGATAGCGGAACGGCCCCGGGCCCCCGGCATAGCAGGCCTGGGGACAGAAGGCGCGCAGCCACATGAAGTCGCCGGCCTCGACCTCGACCCAGTCCTGATTCAGGTGATAGACCGCCTTGCCCTCCAGCACATAGAGGCCGTGCTCCATGACGTGGGTCTCGTCGAAGGGAATCACCGCTCCCGGCTGGAAGGTGACGATATTGACGTGCATGTCGTGGCGCACATCGGCCGGGTCGACGAAGCGGGTGGTGGCCCAGCGGCCTTCCGTGCCCGGCATCGGGTTGGGCTCGACATCGTTCTCGTTGACCACGAACGCCTCCGGCACCTCGATGCCCTCGACGAACTCGTAGGCCTTGCGCACCCAGTGAAAGCGCACCGGGGCATCGGACTCGTTGCGCAGCTGCCAATGACAACCCGGAGGCAGGAAGGCGTAGCCACCCGCGGTCATGTGATGGCGCTCACCGGCCAGCGTCAGCGTCATCTCGCCTTCCACCACGAACAGCACGCCTTCTGCGGCGGGATCGAGTTCGGGCTTCTCGCTGCCACCGTCCGGCGACACCTCCATGATGTACTGACAAAAGGTCTCGGCAAAGCCGGAGAGCGGCCGTGCCAGCACCCACAGGCGGGTATTGTCCCAGAACGGCAGGTTGCTGGTGACGATGTCGCCGAAGGTCCCCTTCGGGATCACGGCGTAAGCTTCGGTGAAGATCGCCCGGTCCGACAACAGCTGGGTCTGGGGCGGATGTCCGCCCCGGGGGGCGTAGTAAGTACGTTGGCTCATAAGAGGGTCCTACTAGTCAGAAAACGGTGGTGAAGATCAGCGTGGCAAGCCTGGTGGCCCGAAAATGTCGGCGCAGAACAACCCGCTAACGCAGCGAGAGGCGCCGGGAACAGGCCGAAGAGGGGGTCCGATGCCATGGATGGCATCGGTAGCGCCCAGGGAGGGGTTCACAGCGCCCCCTCGCAGGCCTGTTGACGGATCAGCCTCGAGCGGACCGCCCGGCTGCGACATTGCTTATGTCAACGCCCCGGCGCCGGATGATGCTCGGCCCAGTGGCGAGCGATATCCACGCGGCGCGTCACCCAGACCCGGTCGTGGGCCTCGATATGGTCGAGGAAGCGCTGCAGTGCGCGAAAGCGACCGGGGCGGCCCAGCAGCCGGCAGTGCATGCCCACCGAGAGCATCTTCGGCGACTCCTCCCCTTCCAGATAGAGCACGTCGAAGGCGTCGCGCAGGTAGCTGAAGAAGTGGTCGGCGGTATTGAAGCCCTGGGGGGCGGCGAAGCGCATGTCGTTGCTGTCCAGGGTATAGGGCACGATCAGGTGGTCGTGTTCACGACCCTGGCTATCCGCCTCGCGGGTCCAGAATGGCAGGTCGTCCCCATAGTAGTCGCTGTCATAGAGGAAACCACCCTCGTCGAGCACCAGCCGGCGGGTGTTGGGGCTGTCGCGGCCGGTGTACCAGCCCAACGGCTTCTCCCCATAGAGGCGCTGGAATATCTCCATGGCGCGCTGCAGATGCTCACGCTCCACATGCTCCGGCACGTCCTGGTAGTGGATCCAGCGATAGCCGTGGCAGGCGATCTCATGGCCCAGCTCCTTGAAGGCATGGGCCACTTCAGGGTGGCGCTCCAGCGCCATGGCGACGCCGAAGACCGTCAGCGGCAGGCCACGCCGTTCGAATTCGCGCAGGATGCGCCAGACCCCGGCCCGGGAGCCATACTCGTAGATCGACTCCATGCTCAGGTGCCGGTCGGGAAACGAGGGCGCGCCGATGATCTCGGACAGGAACTGTTCGGATCCCGAATCGCCATGCAGTACGCAGTTCTCGCCTCCCTCTTCATAGTTGAGCACGAACTGCACGGCGATCTTCGCCTTGCCGGGCCAGTTGGCATGGGGGGGCGTGCGGCCATAGCCGACCAGGTCGCGGGGATAATCGCTGCTTACACTCATCAAGGACGTTCCTCTTGTTCTGTCTGGCTCACTCTTCCTGGCTCACCCTATCTGTCGCATGTCAGGCCAAGGCTACTATCTGGCAACAACACAGCTGGCAGCAACACAGCCTGGCAACAACACGGTGCAACACTTAATGTATACAATGGGAAAATAGACTGTATCCATCCCTATTGCAAGACATCACCCTATCCCCCACGAAGGCCCAGGCTGGTCGAGGCGGCAGGACTCACTGTCGTTTTTCTCCTCACAGCATCATCTCTTGTATACAAGAAATCAAGTGCGCGTATTCGATCCGCTACTGCCATCGATGCAAGGACGATTCCTCAGGGGGCGCAGAGCCGGCTGGCGGCAATGCCTGTCAGTTCGTGTATACATTAATTATCACTCGTGGTCGCCACTTCCACCCACCTTGTCGGTATTGCGACTTAAGTCTAGCAAGACAAAACGGCTCACCATCCACATTTTTAGAATGCAGTCATTTGATTTAAAAGCATAATATATCCAATTCCAGCCTCCCGACGAAGTGCTTGCACAGACGAAGCCATCCGCCTATTTTGTGTACAAAGACATTTTATTTTGTTCACAACAAGCGTAATACGGAGCTCCTGATGCAGATACGCCTCATCAACCCCAACACCACCCGGGCCATGACCACGAAAATTGGCGAGGCCGCCCAGCGCATTGCGGCGCCAGGCACCCATATCAGCGCCACCCAGCCCGCCGCCGGTCCGGTTTCCATAGAGAGTCACTTCGATGAGGCAATCAGCGCCGTCGGCGTGCTCGAGGAGGTCATGGCCGGTGAGCGCGATGGCGTCGACGCCTACGTGATCGCCTGCTTCGGCGACCCGGGGCTGCTGGCCGCCCGTGAACTGACCCGCGCGCCGGTGATCGGTATCGCCGAGGCGGCCTTCCATATGGCCGCCCTGATCAGCACTCGCTTCTCCGTCGTCACCACTTTGGGACGCACCGGCATCATCGCCGAGCACCTGCTGCAGCAGTACGGCTTCAGAGACCACTGCCGACGGGTGCGAGCAGCGGAGATACCGGTACTGGACCTGGAGGAAAACGGCGAGATGGCACTGAACCGCATCATCGACGAGTGCCGCCGGGCCCGGGACGAGGACAACATCGGCGCCATCGTACTCGGCTGCGGCGGCATGGCCGACCTGACCGAGGAAATCAGTCGGGAGGTGGGGCTTCCGGTCGTAGAGGGGGTCACCGCCGCGGTGAAGCTGGCCGAGGCCGTGGTCGGCCTGGGGCTTGGCACCAGCAAGCATGGCGACCTGGCCTTTCCCAGACCCAAGGCCTTTACCGGCCAGTTCGAGCACTTCTCCGGCCTGGCAGCCATCGGCCAGGCACACCCCAAGCACCAGTAAGCATCACTGGCAGCCGTCAGCAACGAATGGCCCGAGTGACGGCACGGGCGACCGACAACGATAAATTTGGCAAACATCCTTGCGAGGACACAATAATGAGCGATCCGACAGCAAAGGCGCAGCCCGCCGCCCCGGACATCTCTATGGGCACAACAGTTGGCGCCACCAAGGCGCCGGGGGACGAAAGCCTGGCCCCCCAGCATACCCGCATCATGGGGCGACCCTCCTACTTCCTGGCCTGGTTCGGGGGATGCGTATCGATCGGCACCTTCGCCATGGGCTCCAGCGTGGTGGGCACACTGAACCTGATACAAGCGACGCTGGCCATTGCCATCGGTTGCTTCGTGATCGGCATCGCCCTGGCCATCAATGGTGCAGCCGGCTACAAGTACGGCATTCCCTTCATGGTCCAGGCGCGCAGCGCCTTCGGCTTCGCCGGCACGCGCATACCCGGCCTGGTCCGCGCCGTACCCGCCATCGTCTGGTACGGCTTCCAGAGCTGGATCGGCGCCGGTGCACTGAATATGGTATCGGCGACACTGTTCGGCTTCGACAACCTGATCTTCTACTTCATTACTTTCCAGTTCCTGCAGATCGGCCTGTCGGTGATGGGCTTCCAGGGCATCAAGTGGCTGGAGAACATCGGCAGCGTCTTCATCCTCGCCTCGCTGACCTACATGTTCTATGCCACGGTGCAGCGCTATGGCGATGAGCTTTCCGCCAACCTGCTGACCATGGAAGGTTCCTGGGGGATGCCGTTCTGGGGCGCCACCATGCTGTTCCTGGGCATCTACAGCACCATGATGCTCAACGTCAGCGACTACTCCCGCGAACACAAGAAGGGAACCGGGCCTGGCTTGCTGACCACCATCTATGCCATGTCAATCCTGCCCTGCACCATGTTCATGGGTCTGATCGGTTTCATGGTATCCGAGGCCACCGGCACCGCCGACCCGATTCAGGTCTTCGCCAATGCCGTGGACAACACCCCGCTGCTGATGACCACCCTGCTGTTCATCGCCTTCGCCCAGGTCACCACCAACGTGCTCAACAACGTGGTGCCGCCGACCTATGTGCTGATGGACGTGTTCAAGCTGAAGTTCCCTGTCGCCACCGTGATCGTCGGCCTGCTGGCCTTCGCCACCTTCCCCTGGAAGCTGGTACAGCCGGAATCCGCCGCTGGCCTGCAGCTGTTCGTGCAGACCTACTCCGCCTTCCTGGGCCCGATCTTCGCCATCCTGGTGGTCGACTACTACATCCTTCGTCGTCGCACCCTGGATATCGGCAAGCTGTATGACGAGACCGGCCCCTATCAGGGCGTCAACTATGCTGCACTGGTCGCCACCGCCGTCGGCATCGTATCGGCGCTCACCTTCTCCGCCGTCTCCTGGTACGCCAGCCTGATCCCTGCCGGCATTACCTACTACCTGCTGATGCAGCACTGGGCCCCCTGCCAGCGCTTCCGCCAATAACCCCAAAGCGGAAACGGCAAGCGTCCCGGACCATGGTCCGGGACGCTTGCCGTGCAGGTAGACAAGGAGTGGAGCTTGGCGGCCTCAGGCGCCGAAGATGCTGTGCAGGTCCGGCGCTTCAGCTTCCTCCTCGACAATGGAGAGCGACGCCTCGATCGCCTTGAGGTGGCGACTCATGAAGGCCTGGGCACGCTCGCCGTCGCGAGCCTCCAGGTGGCCGATGAGATCATCGTGATCGTGTGACTCGCAGCCCAGGTGGCCAGGGTTGCCGTAAACGGCCAGGATCAAAGAGGAGCGCGAGCAGAGCTGGCCGACGAACGCCGCCAGGGTTGCGTTTCCGGAGAGCTGGGCCAGACGCTCGTGGAAGGCGGCGGAGAGCTTGATGGCACGGCTCTGCTCGCCGGCTTTCAGCGCCTCCCGCTCTCGATTGGCCATGTCACGCAGTTCACGGACATCCTCGGGCGTGATTCGCCGGGCAACGTCCGGCATCAGGCCACACTCCACCATCTGTCGCGCATCG
The DNA here is from genome assembly GCF_000568385.1 of Halomonas sp. BC04. Taxonomy (NCBI): domain Bacteria; kingdom Pseudomonadati; phylum Pseudomonadota; class Gammaproteobacteria; order Oceanospirillales; family Halomonadaceae; genus Halomonas; species Halomonas sp. BC04. The sequence continues at coordinate 6,907 of NZ_AZQX01000002.1, read as the reverse complement.
AAGACATCCTTGGCTTCATCCGCCGTCGGTCGAGTGACACTGGCCCCGCGGCGCGGTGTCAGCGTGACCAGTTGCTCCAGCGCCAGGCGCTGAAGAATCTTGCGGATACCGGTACGGCTGATACCGAACACCTCGGCCAGGGCATCCTCGCGCAGCCTCGCACCGGGCCTGAGCCGATGCTCGATGATGGCATCGCTGATCGAGCGATAGATGGTCTCGTGGCGTTCGGCGCCATCGCCGTTCTTGCCCAGGCGTCGGGGAGGCGCCTTGTCCGACGCTTCGCCATCGGCAAGGCCTTGCCGCTGATTCATGGTATCCCTCCTTGTATGCCCTATCATGGCAACCATTGTATACGTATCGCGGGCCGACAATGAACCTGACTGCAACGCACACAGCCCGCCATGAGGCGGGCTGTAGGGCGATCGCGGGAAGCGGCGGCTACGGGATCATTCCGACCAGGCGGCAATGATGTCACGCTCCTCGTCGGTCATGCCGGTCATGTTGCCCAGCGGCATATACTTGCTGGCGACCACCTGCTGGATCTGACTCTTCTGGCGCAGGATCTGGTCCTCGGCATCATAGGCGACGCCGGCCGGCGGTGCGGCAAAGCCGGGCTGGGTCGGCTCCCGGGAGTGGCAGGCGACACAGTGCTGGTCAATCAGGCCACGAACCTCCTCGAACTCGGGAGCATCGGCTGCCGTATCCCTGGCCGTATCGGCGGTCGGCGCGGCAGGTGCCGCCAGCCAGAACGCCACCAGGATCAGAGCCGCGCCCGCTACGGGGTACGCCGGCTGGATCTTTCCCGCGTGCATCAGCACGAAGAACTGGCGAATCAGCGCGCCGGCAAAGATGAACAGCGACATCAATATCCAGGCGTACTCATGACTGTAGACGAAGGAGTAGTGGTTGCTGATCATCAGCAACACCACCGGCAGCGTGAAGTAGGTGTTGTGCACCGAGCGCTGCTTGCCGCGCTTGCCATCCAGCGGATTGGGCGTCTCTCCCGCCTTCATGGCGTTGACCATGCGCCGCTGGCCGGGAATGATCCAGAAGAACACGTTGGCCGACATGGCGGTTGCCATCACTGCACCGGTCAGCAGGAAGGCTGCACGACCGGAGAACATCTGCACGCTCAGGTAGGCCACCACCACCATCATCACCGCCACCGCGATGCTGAGCACCCCGTCACGGGTCATGTTGGGGCTGATGCGCTTGCACAGCTCGTTATAGACGACCCAACCGGCGGCCAGGAACACGAGGGCCAGGATGTTGGCCTGCCAGCCGCTCATGTTGGCAGCCCACTCCCAGTTGGCATTGGGATTTACCAGGTAAAACCCCGGATTGAACATGTAGAGCGTGACAAATAGCGCGAAGCCCGACAGCCAGGTGGTGTAGGACTTCCAGAACGACCAGTGCAGGTCGTCGGGCAGCTTGGCCGGGGCCGTGGCATATTTCTGGTTGTGATAGAAACCGCCACCGTGCACGGCCCACATTTCGCCGAACACCCCTTTCTCACGATCCTCGGCCGCCTTGGGCTTCTTCAGGCCATTGTCGAGCATGACGAAGTAGATCGACTCACCGATCCAGGCGATGGCCGCGATGACGTGCAGCCAGCGCAGCATGAAATTGACGAACTCCAGCAGGTAAGCTTGCATCAGGTAGTCTCAACGTAGTTATTGTTGACGCCGTATGGCCGAACGCAGCGATTGAACTAGCGCGCTTCTAGCTGCCGCGGTAGGTGGAATAGCCATAGGGGGAAAGCAGCAACGGCACATGATAGTGCTGTGAGGCGTCGGCCACGCCAAATCGCAGCGGTATCACATCCAGGAAGCGTGGCTCGGCGGCTACCACCCCTTGACGTCGCAGATAGGCACCGGCGTGGAAGACCAGCTCATATTCGCCGGCCACGAACTCGCCGCCCTCCAGGATGGGTGCATCGCAGCGACCATCATCATTGGTCACGACACTCTTGAGGCGCGTGCGCTGCTCGCCTTCCAGCCGATAGACCGCTATCTCGATCCCCTCACCGGGCTGGCCTTTCGCAGTATCAAGAACGTGCGTTGTCAGTCGTCCCATCGGTTTCTCCCATGCTTGTCTGGCGATGCCATCTCAGGCGGTGCATCATGGTAACTGCAATGCTGAAGACAGTTTTAGCTCTTTTGATGGTACATTTCAAAATTTTTTTGTATACACTTTGCCATATGATTGAGTAAGCCCTGTTCCCCGACCACCCTTGCGGAGGCCACCGATGAGTGAAAAGACCCTCGAACCACGCCCCAGCACCCTCGACCGCCAGGCATTCGTCTCACAGTATGGCGATACCTATGAGCACTCCCCCTGGGTCGCCGACCTGACCTGGCAACAGGGCCTGGGCGACGAACAGGACACGCCATCCGGTCTTGCCGAGGCCATGGGACGGACACTGAGAGACGCCCCGGTAGAAAAGCAGCTGGCGGTGATTCGCGCCCACCCGGACCTTGCCGGCAAGGCCGCCATTGCAGGCGAGCTGACCGATGACTCCACCCGGGAACAGGCCGGTGCGGGACTCGACCAGTGCACTCCGGAAGAGATGGAACGCTTTCAACGGCTGAACGACGCCTACAAGACCCGCTTCGACTTTCCCTTCGTGATGGCCGTCAAGGGCAGCGATCGCCACGCCATCCTCGACGCTTCGTGGCTCGCCTGGAGAACACACCGGAACAGGAGCGGCGCACCGCCATCGAGCAGATCAACCGCATCGCCCGCTTCCGCCTGGAAGCCCGCACCGAAGCATGACCTCACGCAGCGCCAGCGTATCGCTGGCGCTGCGTCTCCCCCACCGCTCCCGCCTGCCTTGAATCGCCGCTGCTTCCCCTGGCTTCCCTGGCCATTTTTCATGCCTGCGCCCTGGTCTCGGTTCTTCGTCGCGTCGTTGCCTGAGACCAGCGGCAGAACGCACAACGCAGGGTGAAAAGCAGGCGACAAGATATGACCAAACGGTCAGAATAACGGTGTCATCCTGCTGTTTTTAAAAGAAGAAAATTCCTGGCGGGAAAAAATTCTCAGCAACTGTCTTTCAAAATAAAGATCATTGTGTACATTTAGATCAAGACAATGCATCCAAAAACAACATCACTGGATACAAAAACAAGCCTGAGAGCCTGACATGACCGACGACAAACTGTCTTCTTCACTGAAGAAACCATCTCGCACCATCAATCAGAACCCCGATGCCATGCCGCCGCTGGGCAAGGCCATCCCGCTGGGTATCCAGCACATCATGGCGATGTTCGCGGGGAATGTGACGCCTCCCATCATCATTGCCGGCGTTATCGGCGCCACCACCGGTGAGCAGATCTTCCTGATCCAGGTGGCACTTTTCGTGGCCGGCATCGCCACCCTGATCCAGACCATCGGCATGGGTCCCATCGGTGCCCGCCTGCCCATTGTTCAGGGCACCAGCTTCGGCTTCCTGCCCGTGGCCCTGCCCCTGGCTGGCACTTTCGGCCTGGCTTCGGTACTGGGCGCCTCCTTGATCGCCGGGCTGTTGCAGGTGGGCCTGGGCGCATTCCTCAAGAAGATCCGCCACTGGTTCTCCCCGGTGGTGACCGGCATCGTGGTGCTCCTGATCGGCATCACCCTGATGCCGGTGGGCCTCAACTATGCTGCCGGTGGGGTTGGGGCCGATGACTTCGCCTCCCCCACCAACCTGGGCCTGGCGCTGTTCGTGCTGGTGGTGACCATCGTCGTTCACCAGTTCGGCCGCGGCTTCCTCAAGGCTTCCTCCATCCTGGTGGGGCTGGTCAGCGGCTACCTGGTCGCCATCGCCCTGGGCATGGTGGACTTCTCCAGCGTCGGCAACGCCGCCTGGTTCGCCTTCCCCAAGCCCCTCCAGTACGGCCTGGAATTCCACCTGACAGCCATTATCGGCATGACCCTGATCATGTTTGTCGTCGGCCTGGAGACCATCGGCAACATCTCCGCCATCACCATCGGTGGCGCCGGCCGCCAGGCCAAGGATCGCGAACTCTCCGGCGGCGTGATGGCCGACGGCGTGGCCACCTCCTTCGCCGCCATCTTCAACACCCTGCCCAATACCGCCTACGCCCAGAACGTGGGCCTGATCACCCTGACCGGCGTGGTCAGCCGCCACGTGGTGACCATCGGCGGCATCCTGCTGATCTGCATGGGTCTGTTCCCGAAACTGGGCGGCCTGGTTGCCGCCATGCCCCACGCAGTGCTGGGCGGCGCCGGGGTAGTGATGTTCGGCATGATCGCCTCGGCGGGAATGAAGATCATCCAGGAGTGCGAGCTCAACCAGCGCGCCATGTTGATCATCGCCGTCGCCCTGAGCCTGGGCATCGGCCTGCCGGCGGTGGAGCAGATCGCCGAAACCATGCCCGGCCAGTTCGGCCTGCTGCTCAAGTCCGGCCTGGTACCCGCCGCCCTGGCGGCACTGCTGCTCGATGCAATCCTGCCCGGAAAGCCCAAGCGCGAGCCAATCGAGCCCCAGGAGGCCATCGCCGCCAAGAGCGAACAAGCCAAGTCCAACCTCTGAGGCGTTGAAGCCGCCTCCTTGATAAAGAACGCCGCCGGATGATCTCCGGCGGCGTTTTTCTGCCGGGTGAAGGGCTCGACTATCTAACTACACTGTAGAGGAAGGCCGCTTTCAGGAGGTTTGTCCATGTTCCGTGATCGTCTCGATGCCGCCAGGCAGCTTGCACAGCGTCTCGCGTCTCTCAAGGGGAGTAACCCTCTGATTCTGGCCATTCCCCGTGGCGGTGTGCCCATGGGGCGTCATCTGGCCGATGCGCTGGAAGGTGAGTTGGATGTGGTGCTGGTGCGCAAGATTCGCGCACCGGGCAGCCCTGAGTTCGCCATCGGCGCGGTTAGCGAAGATGGCAGCATAAAACTCGATGACGCCGCTTCGCATTTCTCCCCCGAAGCCGTGGAGCGAGAAGTCGAGCATCAGCGCCAGCTGTTGAAGGAGCGTCGGACACGCTACAGCCCGGTTCGTCCACCGATTCCACCCGAGGGCCGAGTAGTGGTGGTGGTCGACGATGGCAGTGCCACGGGCGCCACCATGGAGGCCGCCCTGAAGACGTTGAGCGGCCGCCCTGAGCGCTTGATCGCTGCCATGGGGGTCGGCTCTCCCAGCGCCGTGGCCCGCCTGGAAGCCGTGGCGGATGAAGTGGCCTGCCTGGAGGTGCCCCAGGGCTTCATGGGTGTCGGCCAATTCTATGCCGACTTCGGCCAGGTGGAAGAGGAGGACGTCATCGAGCTTCTGAGCCGCTCGTCCGGCTGAAGCGGAGCGTCAGGCGGTGGCGCCTGCAAAAAGACCGCCATCCCGAAGGATGGCGGTCTCTGCTCAGGCCCGAAGGCCTGTCCCGTTTCTGCTGAGCCTGTCTGGCGCTCTTGTCCGGTGGCCTTACTTGCTGGCCTGGACCTTCTTGACAGTATCTTCTGCCAGCTTCTGGCTAGTCTTGACGTTTTCTTCCGCCAGTTTCTGGCCGCTCTTGACGTTCTCTTCCGCCAGCTTCTGGCCCTTCTGCAGGAACTCCTGGCTCAGGGTAACCACCTTCTGGGTGTCGCCCTGGAGGCGCTCGCCCAGATCCTGAACGGCCTTCTGCTGATCGCTCACGACCTGCTTGAGGCCTTCGGCGTCCTTGACGTCGATCCAGGCACGGGCCTGGGCCAGGCTCAGGTCGCTATACGTGCGGAAGGCATCCAGCTGGGCGGCCATCAGCTTTTCATAATATTCCAGCGTCAGTGAACCATAGGCGCGGGCCGGCGCGACAAACAGGCTCTCGAACTGCTGAGTGGCTTTAGCGGTTGCTTGCTCGGTGGTCTTGCTCATGAAACACCTCCAGTATGATTCGGGTGATCAAGGCAGGTTCCGCTCCGAAACCGCCTTGTTGCAATGCAGCATAGCAAGCAGTTTTGTGCATTGCAACATAGCGCACCACGGGGCCGGATGGAAACGCCTCGCAGCCCTGCCAGTGGTTGACCTCAGCGGTAGGCACCCTCTATGTCGGTCACACGCATGGCCTTGCGGCCAAGGCCCTCGTGCAGGTCGAGCATGCGCTCGAGCCAGCCGTACAACGGGTCGGCGTTGGAAACCAGGTCGGCACTGGAGACCACGCGTGCCCACATGAAATTGCCGAAGACGAGATAGTCGGCAGCGGCCGGAGCTGCCCCATCGATGAAGTCGGAATCCTTCAGCTGTCCGCGCAGCGGCTCAAGGGCGGCATCCAGTTGGGTCAGCCCCTTGGCAGGCGAGTGAAACTCCTCGAGGGCACGCCCGAAGCGCTTTTCCCGCGTCTCGCGAAAGTAGTCGCGATCCCTGGGATGGATGGCATTGAGCAGGTCCATGACGATGGTACGCATCATCGCCGGCGCCAGGGAGCGCTCGGCATAGTGCTTGAAGAAACGGGCACGCGCCTCTGCCACCCCGCTTCCCAGCAGCGGCGCGTCGGGGTAGGCACGATCCAGGTAGCGCAGAATTTCGTAGCTGTCGGCTATGGTCTGATCACCGTCGACCAGAACCGGTACCTTGTCGGAGCCGGAGAAGACCAGCGCCTCCTTGTCGGTGAAATACCAGGGTCGGGTTTCCGCCGTCAGCCCCTTGTGCGCCAGGGCATAGCGAACCCGCCAGCAATAGGGAGAGAAGCGCAGCCCCTCGTCGATACCGCAGAGTTCGTAGAGCACCATCGCCATGCCGTCTCCTCGCTGTTGCAGGGTCATATAACCTGGGGATCATATAGCGATAGTGCCAGTCTTTTCCCGACGATACCAATTCATCTCCCACCATCCGAAACAGGTCAGATGACTATCCATTAGTCTAATCCCCTGATGGCGGACAGAGCGCGAACACATCATCCAACCTATTGTTTGAGTTCATGTAACAAATGAATGAGGGCACCGCATT
>NZ_AZQX01000001.1:0-20758 GCF_000568385.1 Halomonas sp. BC04 | reverse complement strand
ATGTCCAAACGCGATTATTACGAAGTGCTGCTCGGCGTCGAGCGCGGGGCCGACACGAAAGAGATCAAGAAGGCCTACCGACGCCTGGCACAGAAATACCATCCGGACCGCAACCCGGATGACGAAAGCTCGGCCGAGCGTTTTCGGGAGGTCTCTGAAGCCTACGAGATCCTGAGCGACAGCGAGAAGCGTGCCGCCTATGACCAGTTCGGCCATGCCGGTGTCGACGGCCAGGCCGGCGGCTTCGGTGGCGGCGGCTTCGGTGGTGGTGCCGGGGCCGGTGGCTTCAGCGACATCTTCGGCGACGTCTTCGGCGATATCTTCGGCGGTGGCGGCGGCCGGCGCAGCCCCCATGCGCCGCAGCGGGGCAGCGACCTGCGCTACAACCTGGAGCTCGACCTGGAGAGCGCGGTTTCCGGCACCACCGTCGATATCCGCGTGCCGCGCCACATCGAGTGCGACCGCTGCGACGGCCAGGGTGCCGAGCCGGGTTCCAGCAAGGAGACTTGCCCCACCTGTAACGGTCATGGCCAGGTGCGCATGCAGCAGGGCTTCTTCGCCGTGCAGCAGACCTGTCCCACCTGTCACGGTAACGGCGTGCACATCAAGGTGCCCTGCCACAAGTGCCACGGCGAGGGCCGGGTGCGCGAGACCCGCACCCTGTCGGTGAAGATTCCCGCAGGCGTCGATACCGGCGATCGCATTCGTCTCAACGGCGAGGGCGAGTCCGGCATTAACGGCGGGCCGCCCGGCGATCTCTACGTCCAGGTGGCGATCAAGCCGCACCATATCTTCCAGCGCGACGGCAAGCACCTGCACTGCGAGGTGCCGATCAACTTCATCGATGCCGCCCTGGGCGGTGAGCTGGAAGTGCCGACGCTGGACGGCCGGGTCAAGCTCAAAATCCCCCCCGAGACCCAGACCGGGCGGCTGTTCCGCCTGCGCGGCAAGGGCGTCAAGCCGGTGCGCGGCGGCCCCCCGGGCGACCTGCTGTGCAAGGTGGTGGTCGAGACCCCGGTCAACCTCAACGAAGAGCAGAAGGAACTGCTGCGCCAGCTCCAGGAGAGCCTGGGAGGCACCAACAGCGCCCACCACTCGCCCAAGAAGAGCGGCTTCTTCGACGGCGTGAAGCGGTTCTTCGAGGATATGAAGCCGTAACGCTTCCGGCTCTCCCCGGAAACGAAAGGGCCCCCGGCATCGCCAGATGCCGGGGGCCTTTGTGTCCAGATTTCAGCGTTGGAGGTGATCCATGTATCAAGTTAGGGCCGCCTTGGCGTGGAGCCAAGGGGGCTGGTGAGGCAATAGGTTACCTGATCAATTCTAGACTGTGCAGCTTTGGAAGATGGAACTTCATGTCCTGGGAGAGGTTTCCCTGCAATTACCTGCTGTGCTAGTCTCGAAGTACATTTTGGCTATGCATTAAGCTAAGGTAGTGAGCTTTTTTCCCCATTGATTAAGGATAAGAAGCGTGAAGTTCAAACGGTTGCTGGATAGCCTAGCGAGATCATCGGCTCAAGCAGTAAGTACTCTTGGGCAAGGAGAAAGTGAAGAAGAGGAGCTAAAACAATATCTGTATGTGGAAACTGAAATAGAAAAAGATTTCAAAAAAACCCTAGATTCATGTCGAGGCTCTACTTCGGTTGTTTTCCTTTGTGGTTCTAGCGGTGATGGAAAATCAGAGATTCTAAAGCGGTATTATAAGGATTATTCAGAGGATTTTTTTTTCCACCTTGATGCAACTCATAGTTTTAGACCGGATCAGAGTGCTATTGAAACACTGGACCAACTTTTCGATAAATATAAATATTCCGATAAGCCGCTAGTAATAGGCATAAACGTGGGGATGCTATTCAACTATGCGGCAACTGGGTCGGAACGCCATCAAGATATAAGGTCAGCGATTGAGGAGTTTACCAGCGCAGGAATTTTCAGCTCTCCATTCATTTTTTTGAATTTCGAGGATTATCCGAAATTTAGTCTTGAGGATGGCTCTGCCGGGTCGGCATTTATCAGCAAGCTGCTAGAGAGGATAGTTTATCCCTCTGAAAAAAACCCTCTTTACCGTGCCTATTTGGATGAAAGAGAGGAGTCGTCCGGCTTACTGAGCATCAATTATAGACTCCTCCAGCAGGAAGTGGTAAGGGAGCGAATAGTACAGCTTTTGCTTTCTTCACGGTTGCGTTTTGATCAATTTTTATCTGCACGGGCGCTGCTGGATTTTGTTCACCACTTAATCTGTGGTCCGCAAAACCTTTTCGAAAACTTATTTGCATGTGGTCACAATGAACTCTGTGACATTATTAGTCATTTTGACCCTTGCTCAATCCGGTCGCAAAAGCTTGACCAGTTTCTCATCCAGCATTCCTTAGGAGTGAAGGAGCAGAGATTTACTGAATTCCAGGAAGAAGTTTTCAGTGCATTCAATATAAAAGGGTTAGACGCTGCTGGCTGGTTGCGACTATTCTATGTACTCCAAGATCTCAAGATCGGCAATAATTACCACCAGGAATATGTCGAGGATCTTCAGCGCCCTTTATATGGCCGATATATTGATGTATGGCGATTACATGCAGCCTTTGACAACGGTGCAGAAAAAAGACAATTACTTCGAAAGTTTTATAATGATGAATTGATATCAGCTTTAATGCGCTTTGGGAACCGCCTGTCTCCTTCATTGATAAAGCGAAAACACATGTATTTGTGCAAGCGAAACGGTGTTGTCATCTCTGCCCAAGCAGATATTCGGCCAGATTTCAAAAGGATCGAAGGCGAGGCAGTAAAAAATATTTACGAATTTCCTATTTGCTTAAAGGTTTCGGATGTTCCTTTGAGGACGTTTCACGTCAATGTGAATTTCCTTGAACTGGTAACAAAGATTAATAATGGTTATCGGCCTAATAAGCATGACAAGAATACCATTGTTATTTTGGAAGAAGTCGTGGATGAGGTGACCAGGGTTGCTGTTCGAGCGAAGAAGTTATTTTTCACAACCGATTATCGACAAATTTCGCTTACCAATGAGCCGGATGACGGGGAGTTTGTGGTTGGAGGTGATGAATGAGTATCTCTGAAAACTTGGCTAAGCTTGCTGATCAAGAAATACAGGAACGAAACCTTGTTAATAGTTTTCTGCCCTTTCGGCAGCAGAGATCTAACGCTGCAGAATACGATTTTGAAGCTATAGCTGGTAGTGTTCTCTCTGCAGCTCTTGGACAAAAAATTAAAAAAGGCCATAGTCTGGAATCATATAAGGGCGAAGTCATTTCGCGACTAGCAAATAAACTAACTGATAATTCCATGGATGGTCTCATTCATGAAATGTATTTCAGTGGTGAAGTTCCTGGTCTTTATAAGGTGTCGCCAGAATTTCTTCTATTTAAAGAGTCTGTTGCTGATGGATCGACCAATAAGCATGTGTCCCAGTTGTTTAAAAACTTCGTTGCAGAAAGTGGTAGGACATTTTCCAAGCTAAGTAGTGAAGTCAACTTCCTAGAGTTAGAGTTGATATCAGAGCTTCAGGATGATTTGGAAGCATACCGGCCAGTATCACTGGAGTCTCCCTATCTTCCCTTCCTTTCCGGGTTATTTGTTGAGGATCTTCAGTTCCTATCCGGGCATCCTAACTATCTGCTTGACAACATTCGTTCGTTCTTTGGTCTATATGTTTTTTTGTATAGTGCCCAATTGGCATTAAATATTAATGAATGGGAATCTGAGCCAAAAAGCAAGCCTCTTTATTTTATACTAGATACTGAAAAGGCAAGTTTGGAGCGCAAAGATGTAAGAAAAGCCTTTCTATGGCTGAAAGATAAGGTTGCTGATTTGTTTCCTGTTTTATCAATGTTGGAGTATCTGAATCAACCTCAGAATAAGAAAGCAGTTAAGTATCCATTGTGGCAGTTTTTAAGCTATATTGAGAGTCTCAGTGAGGTGGAGCGTGGCAATGTTCAAAGGTCAATGGAGATCTTCTGCGAGAAATATCGGGATAAGCGAAGTCTTCCAAAGCATGGAGAATATCCAAGTGACATTGTTTCCATGATCCGTGTCTTAACGGGAACTGCCAAGGAGATCTTCAGTAGACGGGGAACTAGTCAGTTCACGGTTAATAGCAAGTTTGTGAATGCGTTTGAGAATGAAATTGCGCAACACTTCATTCAGGCGAGAGGCCGTTCAGGACGAGTCTTAGTGATCTCTCAGGACTATTTGCTTCTACTTGCTAATTTGGCAGTTGGTGCTCGAGAGAAAATACAATTTCAGGAACTATTAGCCGAATTTCGGAAGCGAGGTATTTGGTTTGATCGCCAATCTGAGCAAGCGATTATAAAGTTTCTCGAGCGCATCGGGAATGTTGAAAGAATGAGTGATAGCGGGGATGCAGTATATGTCAGAAAGACACTTTGAAGCCTTTCTCGTAAAGAATCTGAAAAAATGGCTGCAAGGGAAGATATCAAAAGGAGACCGATATCAGTTCAAGTCGCCAGATCCAGAAAATACGGTTGCGCTGGTTTCAGAACTTTTATCAAGCCGGGACGGCGTGCTCTCGGTCCGTGATCAGGAGCTATCCTACATTGATATCGATGGCTTCCGCCTCTTGGTTGTGGGCCACTTAGAGCAGCATAATATACAGAACGCTTGTTATACTGAAAACTATATTTCCAACCTGCGAGACGCTGTCGCAGCACAAGACTCACCTTTTGAAAAATGTGCACTACTGATCATTCACAATAGCCTATTGGACACACTAATAAACAGTGCTCTTGATCTCGCGCGAGGAGACGCTGTATGGTCCCCGAAATCTATCAAGCAACAGCTTGAAGGGTTGATTTCAGAGGGGCTTAGCAATCAGGTCGCTTCACGTTGCCTACTCGAACATCAGGTTCGTGTAATCACAGAAGAAGATTCCAGTGTTTTCGGATTCAGGCACCTACACGACTCGATGCTTGACGGAGTTCTTTGTTTCGAGGAGTTGGGCCTATTTAATGACCCCATTGTGCTTAGCAATACTAATGAAAAGCAGGTCGAACGTCGTCTTGAGGTCAATCGACAGTTACGGTCAGAGATTGAGTTTGCTGTCGAACACTATCCTAACGATCTTGAAGAGCGGCTGACGAAATTCGGCTCTAAGTTTATCCAAAAACACTTTGGCGAAAATCCAGAAGAGCCATGGAGCACATTAAATTATGGCGATTTCAAGGCTGAAGAGGATCAGCAGAAAAAGCTTTCGCTTGATTTTGAGGGGCTAGAGGAAAAAGATTGTGTAGTTCAAGTTCGTAATAAAAAAGAGACTGCAGCAGGACTGCGAGATAAACACCTAATTATTGTGATGCCTGAAGGCCAAGAAAGATTTGAGTTTAAGATAAAATTCGTAGGACAAAGGCTAGAGAAGCATGAGCTAGAGCCGCAGCCTAAAAAAATTTCAGATCGTGTCGCTATTGAGTTCTATGGCCGAGGCAAAAAGTCGGTTTATACGGTATCTGGTGCATGCGGAGTAGATCCACTGTTTTTTACACTGCGCTTAAATCGCGACTCTTCGAGCGAGAAGTATAGCTTTCATTGTATGGTCCTCCGTGAGGGAGCATTTCACCTGGCTTCCTTTGAAAACCAGTTTCTAATTGACCGAATCCGAAGGGCTCTCGTCCTACAGGCCGAGCAGCATGTGCTGGAAATCAATCCGAAGCTAACGGAATGCCTGACCCTTGATGACAGTGGAAAAGCGATATCTACCACGGAATACGGGAGAGTAGATTTTCAGCAACTGTATGAGGAGTCCGACGAGGTAAGTTTCATCCTAACGAACGGCGAGACGGAACTAACCGTACTAGTTGAAGGAGAAGCAAGCAAGGAGAGTGTCCGCTTACCCTTGATGCTTGATCCGGACCGGTTCGCGAGACTTTTCAATGACGATAACTACAACGGTATTTATCGACGGGCTAAAGAAACAGTTGTCATAGACAATCAGGAATCTGAACCACTGTTCCTGAGGAAACAGTTACTATTGGCCGAAGCTTCATTCGTGTCAGATGAATTAATCGAATGGGATCAGAATCATAGCAATGGAATCTCAGCTTCGAATTTGCAGCTTGCTGATAAGGTACTTTATACTAAGTATCAAGCGCTGATTGCCTACTTTCAGCAGAGGAAGACACTCCCTTCGCTTGCAAGCTGGGGGCCTGAGCTAGTCGATATTGCCAGGGATTTTGTTTTCGCGTGTATTCAATATCTTGAGTCCATTCCGAAAGGGCAAACCCTCAGCACCGTGAACCGTTTGGTCATGCGTGTAGGTTTTGCCACAATTGAAGGGCGAAGGTTCCTTACACCATTCCATCCGTTGGTAATCGCTTACTATATTAATTTGATTGATGAGATAAAATTTGATGGAGACGCTCGAAGCTTTAAACAGCTTCCTGAGGTCACGAAAAACCGTTTAACCCCTCGTGGATTGATACCTCATCTTTATGATCCGGTGCACAGGTATAGTTACACACAGTCTGTTAAGCAGAACCCCTTTTGGCTCGAGGTGGTGCCCCATCAAGACACGAGTTTCGATTTCGTTACCACTCTTGTTAAACACAAGATCGAAGAGTTCACGGCTACCTTCACAAAACTCTTTCAGCATGTAGAAGATGCCCCCCTGCTCATCAACTCGGTGAACAATGCTGAAAATTATGAATTGTTCCGAGGTATTGTTTCTTATTACCAGGATAATTTGGAAAAGGGGTGCTATATTCACGTTAATCTTTATGATGAGGAGCTCATAGAAACAGAGTTTGATGTTTTTGCCGAGATGGGGCTGTATGACGACATTAAGAAGAATTATCGATTAGATAAAGGCGCTGCGCGTCGGAATGCAGACACCATTATTGATCTTTTAAGGACTCGTTTTACCTACAGTAAGTTCCGGCACGATGCGGCTGATAACCAGGCCTATGCTCATCTTTGTTTTTTTAAGAATGATCAAAAAGTTGAAGCCGTAGACAATAACATAGACGAACATCTGTCAGGCGTGGCCTGTGGCGGCTTGTTAAACGGTGAGTCATCTCGAAGTGAGAACGGTCGGTTCTTCACCGCTTTTGGGCTAAAAGGAGTCGTCTACGAGAACAAGCCACACCTGAAGCTCGCTAAGCTTGTTGGCTCACTTTCTCGTCCTGCGCAGTCGAAAAATGACCGCTACCATGATCATTCAGCTATCAGCTTAGCTGTCAGCGAGGACTTCAGATCTCTGCTGCAGCGTTCATACGATAGTTCAATATGGACAACTATTATCGATCCAAAGGTGACCTTGGAGTTTTTCGAGACGACCAAGGGTGTGATACTCATCCACTATTCCGATCAGTACACTAGTTCCTCTGGGTATGATGCGATCACCGTAACTAAGCAGGTGGATCTGTATAAGAATATACTAGGAAGTTCTGGTGTCGATCTTATTCGGGAATTTAACGCCTTTAATGGTGAGTGGCTCCTCAAATTAATCACGGACCCCCTTACCGAAAAAATTGCCAAACAGGGGATAATAGGCGCATACAAGATCGTGAGTGTGTTGCTAGATCAGTCGGATATCACCTGGGTTCCGCTCTCCGTTGCAGAAATGATCCGTGTGGCTGGCAATATTGGACTAGCGATGTCTGATAGTGACTTCTCACGTTACAACCGAGAGATTCGAAAAGGCGTTATCTCTGACGACATCATCTTTGCTGGATTCAAAGATAACCACCTCTATCTCCTACCTGTTGAGGTAAAAGCAGGCTCCCGTCCAGACTTTACCAAGGCTCGGAAGCAGGCGGTTGAGCTGAAAAGATACATGGAAGAAGATTTGTTGGGACCGAACACCATGGAGGCACGGCTATACAGGGCTCTGTTTGTCAGGCAAGTTCTTCTCCAGATAGAAAAGTACGAGCTTTATGAGGTTTTTGAAAAAGAGCACTTCGGATTCTTCCTCGAAAGGAGAGAGGAATGGCTTGAAGGAAATTATGCGATTGGCCAGCTTCGCAACTATCCAAAAGCGATGGTTGTCGCACACATCAATGCTGAGAGTTGTTTTGAGGAAAATTACGAAATACGGGAAGAGGTGCTTGAAGCAGAGATTCCTATGGGCATCCTTGAACAGCTTGTTCGCACTCCCTATCGAGAGCTAAAAAAGAAAATTAAAGATAAAAGAATTCTCCACGTACCAGATGCATTTTTCCTTTCATCTTTTGAGCAATTCGAAGATGCTGATGGAGAGTGTGTCTCTAAGGAATCGCAAGAGAAGAGTGAGGAGGTAGAATCAGTTTCCAAGGTAGAGGAGGTAGAGGAGGTAGAGGAGGTAGAGGAGGTAGAGGAGGTAGAGCCGCTAGCTCCAGCTAACGACGGCGCCTCATCAGGTGAAGAGGATTCGTTAAAAGTTGAGCCGGGTCCTCTTAAGGTCCAGTTTGGCACCGACGTGCAAACTGGTGAGTCGGTCTACTGGGAGCCAACGAATACTGATAAGCTCTTCAATACGAACACTGGTATTATCGGCACCATGGGGACTGGAAAAACTCAGTTTACCAAGTCAGTAATTACCCAGTTGTACCGAAATCAGCACCAGAACGTTGATGGATTACCCATTGGTATTCTGATCTTTGACTATAAGGCGGATTATGTAAAAGAAGATTTTGTCCAGGCTACTAACGCGAAAGTTCTAGATCTCCACCGCCTTCCTTTTAATCCGTTCGCCATATTTGGTGACCGACCGATGCAGCCCGTACACACAGCGAATTTGTTCAGAAGCACGCTTGCAAAGGCTTTTGGTCTCGGGAACAAGCAACAAAATAAAATTCGCACGTTAGTGATGGATGCATATGAGCGTGCAGGTATTTATCCGCAAGATAGGGTGACCTGGACGAGGCCGGCTCCGACCTTATGCGATGTATGGGGGCTCTATCAGGAACAAGAAAAAGTGGAGCATGATTCTCTCCACGCAGCGCTAGACGATCTGATGAGCTTTGAAATCTTTGAGTCAAATACATCTGAGACACTATCACTCTACGATATGCTGGAGGGTGTGACAGTCATTAATCTATCTGGCTATGATACGCAGATACAGAATTTAGTAGTTGCTTTAACTTTAGATCTGTTCTATACGCAGATGCACCAGAAAGGTAGCTCTCGAATTAACGGTAAATATCGCCAAATATCCAAAATGATTTTAGTGGATGAGGCAGATAATTTCATGTCGCAAGACTTTGAAAGTCTGAAGAAAATTTTAAAGGAAGGTCGAGAGTTTGGGGTGGGCTCTATTCTGTCAACGCAAGAGTTGACTCATTTTAGAACGGCTGAAAATGATTATTCTAACTTGATACTTTCATGGGTTGTTCATCAAGTTCCAGGTGCTAGTAGCAAAGATGTAAGATCAATTTTTAATGTCAGCTCGAAACAAGACGAAGAGGCCATTGTCAATAGTATAAGAAAAATGTCTAAGCATAACAGTTTGTATGTAACGGGCAGCAAAAAAGTCATTAAAACTAAGGATTTGGCATTTTGGGAGCTAATCGGAAATCTTTAATCTCTAGATTTTAATAATCAATGAGGTTGCCCCTCCGGCACTGAACAGTCTATGGTGAAGCTATGGAGGGGCACTCAGTTTGACACTGGGTACCCCGGAGGTCACATAACGGCACGCTCCACATGAAGTGCCCATTTTTTTGCGGCTTCGCTCTTTTCTTGTTTTCCATATAGATTTATTAGAACTGCTTCAGTGACTTCCTCTAGCTCTCCTAACCATGTCGATTTTTCTAGCATCATATGGCCACTAATGAATTCTTGCGTTGTCTCCGTGATCGGCCCTTGCTCTATAGACCTGAAAAAAAGTTCCCTTGCAAGTATGTTAGGTGGCACACCTGTGCGTTGCTTTTCGCGCTTTAGTTTTTCTTCCATGCTTTTCGTTAAAGAAAATCGACTAGGCAGCATTAGAAGTATCCTTTCACCAAAATAGTTTCGCCAGAGTTATTGGAAAAATTGAGTGAATAAGTTTTAGAGATGGCATCTTTAAAAGCTTTAGCAACTTCGTTAATTCGTATTTCTGTATCTGTTGAAAGCAAAACCACTTGGTGGCTTGCATTGGGAAAATAGTTTTCAGTTACCCTTGCTCTATGCTTTGAGTCCAGGCGACCGAGCGGTGTGTCAATGATGATAGGTAGTCGGCGTCCTGAGGCTTGTCCTAGTGCTTCCAACATTGCTGTTGCGTATATCTGTTTCTCGCCAGCCGATAGTTGCTCGCGTTCTATGATTCTTCCATCGCTATACGCTAATTGCACTCCAAATGTATTTGGATCAATTTTCGGGATAAGGCTATTATGCCACTTGCGTGTCAATCGCTTGAAAGACTCACCAAAATGATATTCAAGCTCGTGAATTTTGCTGATCTTTGCTTGATTGGAGTAACTGGCTAACATCTCTCGGGCTGATTTGGCCATTTCGATAGCATGAACATTATCAGATTGGTGCTGGTGCTCGGCTTCAAGCTTTCGCAGTTTGCGAATACAGTCCATAGCAGCGCGTAGCTCACGCTTAGAGTTTTCACGCTTTTCTTCAATTTGGCTATTAAGGCGGCCTTGCTTAATCTGTGCTTCAGTCAGCTGTTCATAGAGTGGTTTGATTCGCTGCTCGTCTGGAGCGCGCTCCAGATTTGTGGCGCACTCACTGATCTTGTGCCGAAGGTTCTCGAGCTGCTTCTCAAGCTCGTCGACCTCCTTCTTCTGCTTTGGTGCTTCTACGGTGATCTGGTGACGCAGATTTTCAATCTCCCTATCCGAAATGTCATGCACCATCTCCACCTTCTTGGGCGGCTTCAAGTTCTTGCCAAAGGCCTTTTCAATAGCTTGATCAAGTAGCCCTTCTTTACCTTGCAGTGCGCCTGCCAGCTCGTTACGCAGTGCTTTAGCTTGGCGTTTCGCGGCTTGATGAGTGACTAGCTGCGTGCGAAAGCTGCTCTCGGCATCGAGCTGAGCTAGCAATGTCCCTAGTGCTGTGGGTGCCAGTGCCAAGGGATAGAGAGAACCTTTTAGTGAACGTATCTGACTTCTGATGATTTCCTGTTCAGCCAGCAGGCGCTCCATCCGCTCCTTTTCAGCTGCCTGATTTTCGTACCAGGCGCCGCCATGGGCTTCTATCTTCTGCTCCAGGCGAGCGATATCGGCCCTCAGGTTATGCAGTTGATCCTCTAGTTTTTCTTTACTCTCGAGCTCATGTTGGTAGGCTGCGTATCGCCGCTCATACTCAGCCTCTAGCGATTCGGCCTCTTGGCGAATCGCCTCGGGTAGTCTGCCTTTCGAATGGTTGCGGATGTAGACGCCGAGGTCTGCACGCAGCTTATTAACAAGGTCTAGCCCTAGCAGTCGTTGGATGGCATCAGCTAGCGCTGCATTGCCCTTGGATTCCGCCAGCTCTGCAATTTTCTCTCCATCGAAGAAGAAAAGGTCGGCAATCCCCAGGGGGATCAGATCATTCAGGAAACTCTGGTTTTGCTCATGAGAGAGGTTGGATAGCACCTCTTCATCACGTGTAATCTGGAGGTTTTCTGTAACCGCACCGCTGGTATCACGGAACCAGCTGCGTACGACATCGTAATCGTGCTGTTGTCCACCGCGGCTATCACTGAACATCAGGCGTACGTAGGCACTATTCGGTGCACGCTCAGCTCCACTGGGCTTGTGTATGCAGTCCGCCAAGTATTGGAAATACTCCTCACTGGAGACCTTGGCGCCTAGAATGCGGCGTCCATAAAGAGTAAGCCGAACGGCTGTCAGGATGGATGTCTTGCCAGCACCGTTCAGGCCGCCAAATAGGATAATTGGTTTTTGGCCGCTTGGGCCTTCTGGTGTAAGATCGATCTCATGGTCACCTCGAAAGACCCTGAAATTGCCCAGTTTCAGCGTGTTCAGGATCATTTGCTCAGTTCCTCGTACTGGATTTCCAACCCAGCCAGCAGCTCGTCATAGACGCTCTTGGCGTTGCGAGTTTTTCCTTGGTAGCTGGTGTTTTCCTGGAATATGTCTTGCATTTTCCCCTTGGCCGCTTGCATCCCCTCCAATGCCATACTGGCATCCTGTTTCTTGGTGTGCAGTGTGTCGAGCTCTCCCCAGTCTTGGTTGAGAAGGGTGTCGATTCTCTTGAAGACCCCGTGGCGTTTGCTGAGCCATCCAGAGATTGCTCCAGCTGCAAGAGCTTGATGGCAAGCTCAATGGGAGTGCCATGCTCCTGGCAAGCCTCTCTCAAGGCGACCGCATCCTGTTGCGACAGCACCCCCGCTGAGTCCTGCATCCACTCAAGCTTATAGCCATAAACGCTGGCATAGATGGCGGGCAGCGTATCCAATGCATCCGGCTCATTGGGGTCGTTGAGCCACTCAAGGCGGATATGCTTCAGCTCGTCCTCATGGATCAGGCGTATGGGGTTGCCGCCGTCGTTGAGATTCTTCTGGATCTCAAGCAGTTTTTTGAGCCAAGCCTGGCGGTATGATATCCAATATGGGCCTGGAATTACCTTCTTCTCGATGGTGGTGTCATCGTCGATTTGGCCACGTGCGTACTGCACCTTGCCGGTACGGCGCTTATGGTTCCGGTACTTGGCTTTGTTGTGAGGCTTTGTCGTTCGATACAGCAGGTCGCGGAAGGATTTGAGTCGCTTCATCCAGACCTCCCCCGACTCAATCAACCCCTCCATGGCACGGTCTTTTGTTACCACGGTACAGGTCCAGCAGCCGAAGCGGGAATTCCCGCAGGAGGGTGTCTTGGTGTCGATGACAACCGGGCACTCGCCCGCACTTGAGTCCTTGTATAGCTCGAACAACTGGTGATGCGTTCCGCCCCATGCGCAGGTGCGCCCAAGAGGTACATCCACACTTCATCGAAGGTCCAGTCTTCGATGGGCATGTAGGTATAGGCACCGGGCAGGGACGAGTGCTTGGATAGAAGCGATCCGTCCACCTTGTGTTTGGCAATAACCTGGGCCCGTGAAGCGCTTTCCTGGCTACGGGCGCCTAGAACCACGACCACCTCGCCGTGACGGGTCACTTTATCCAGGATGAAGCTGCTTACCGGGTCAATTTTCATCCGCTCGGTACACCAGCGGAAACTTTGCGTCGGTGCGGGATACCCTTTACCAAGGAGGTTAACCCAGAAGGTTTCATTTGCCTTCGGAACTACCTGGTGGGCGGTGAACGGGAGGCCCTGCTCTTTTGCTCTTAGATTGATGTGCTCCAGGGTCGAGGAAATCATATCGACCACTACCGGTGTCTCAACCAGCGTATCGGAGCTGACGACGTAAACGTGCTTGTGTCGCTCGTGAGCAGGCAGCTTCTCGATAGCCGTATAGATCAGCGATAAGACGACGGTCGAATCTTTGCCGCCGCTGAAGCCGATCACCCAGGGGCGCTCGTCTTCCAGGTATAGGGTTTGTAGTTCGGAGAGCAGGTCAGGGAGGGGCCGCCCGGCAAAGCTCTGCGCGGCAACCATTTCGTCCTGAGTGGCAAAAAGCGTGGCGGTGCTCATGTTAAAAACATGTCCTCGAGTTGGCGCTGGCCATCGCTGAGCGGGATGCCTAAACGCTGTTTGAGGTAGCTGGCGAGTAGCTCAACAGAGGTGTGGGATTTGGAAATACGGCCATTTTGCAGGCAGCGTCCTTCCCATTCGGGATTCGAGCGTTGCCAATTCTCATCTGCCAGGGGCTGCAGTCGATTGGCATACCAGTCGGGATCATAGTCCGGCGCCTCATACCTCAACGATGCGCAAGAAACGGCTAGTGCTTGTAGAAAAACGCCATGGGCATGAATGCTGCCTTGGCGTAACCGCATAGGTAGGCTGGTATTATCCAGGGCATGCTGCCAGTCAGGCATGACTTGGCATACCCCCAGCCAGAAGGCGATGCATTGAGTATGTTCGGGGCCGCTGGCCATGTCGCGCTTACGCTTCTCCAGAAAGCGCCAGTTGGCGTTCTTGATTGCGCTCAGTGTGAACAGTTTCCTAGATTTCAACGGCAGGGAGCTCTTCTCGACCTCGGTAAGCTCTCGGAAGCAAGGCACTTCCTGCATCACGCAGCGGGCCAGGGTTGAGGCGGAATCGCGCTTGTCAAAAAATGTGTTAAGCGAGGTGCTGGGACGGATCGCGTGGCGGTTCAGGTCAGCAAACATCTGCTGGCTGCGCTTCAACCCTTCGTCGATGAACAGCAAAACAGGAATGCTGTCGTGGCCTAGCTCACGCTTCTTGGTAACAGCCCGCTCAATAGCGGCGCGCCGATGCTGGCCATCATTAATGAGAAGCCGGGCTTCTTGAGGGATGCGGAGCATGCCGACTAATGGCACCAGCTCCTCCCCGGTGGGCACAAATTCTGCCTCCTGGTCTAGCGAGGCTGTGATGGCAGGCAAGATATAGTTATCGGAATTTTGCGTCAGGTAATCGGTTATCTCAGGTATGCGTCCAGGGTTGACAGCACGTTGCGCTCGCTCTTCCGGCGGTAGGCCAGAATCGTCATAGTGGAACAGCTTTGGAATGAGGCGCAGCGGGCACATGATGGTGTAGCATGCACGCCCTCCCTGAATCCCTCGCAAAGCTGGGAAATCATGGGTTTGCTGAGTTTTTACTCTTGCCATCTGTGCCATGAGTACGTTACTTAAGACGTAAAGGTACGTTTATTTTAACGTTTATGCTGCCGACTGGAAAACTATTTTTTACAGGTTTTCAGCCCTGCAGGCATGAAGTCGTTGCTAATCAGTAGTCTGTATGTGCATGGCTATGTTGGTATCTGTTGTTGGTCGGCGCCTATCGCCGCGCGTAGCCACGACTCCTCGGCTGGCTTCGCCGTTTCAAACAACCGCCGCCATGCCAGGTAATTCGGCAAGTACGCTGTCCCCACCCCATGAAAGCGCCCCATCCAGCCCTTCAATCGGCTGATATAACTGTTGACGTTCTGAATGTGGTATTCCTTGCCGATCACTCGCTGATTATCGAGTGTGATCAGGCGATGATGAGCAATGCCATGGTCAGCAGAGAAGGTTTTATACCAACTGTGCCCGTCAGAACATAAAATCGAGTCGCGATCGATAATCGGTGACAGAAATTCATGGACAGTAGATTTCTGGAGCGCCGGATCCACTAAGTCGCTGATCTTCCCGTTACGGTCGCGCGCAATAAGCACCTGAATCTTTTGCTCTTTTTTCTTCAAATTGCCTTGCCCGCCGCGCTTTCGAGTTTTGCGGTGAGTGATCTGGCGCTTTCCTTTGCAGGACTCCAGGAAGAACGTTTCGTCTACCTCGATGATGCCGGATAATGGATTGGCGTTATCTTGAGCGCTCGTTTTCAGGAAGCGATGTCGCCAGCGGAAGGCCGTCTTCAAATCGATGCCCACTCGGGCCGCAGAGACGCGCAACGTCAGACTATCTCGCATGCAGCGCAGGTAGTCGAACCACTTGTCGCGGTGCTGCAATTTGGCCAAAGGCGTGCCTGTGAGGGCATTGAACGTCTTGTGACAATCAGGATTCGGACAGCGATACCGCTGCAGGCCACCGCTGCGTCCCCACTTGGTAGGGTGCTCAGCGCCACAGTGCGGGCATGAAAGGTGAGATCTTGCGGTGTCGAGCAGAGTATTCGCTTGTGAGCTGATTTGCCCAAGGATCTGATATGCCAGGTATTTCTTGAGATCAACAGGGAGGCTTGCCAGGGTCTGCTCAAGGGCTTTGAGGTCTGCTTGTTTCATGGCGTGCTCCAGAGGCAAACTGGATATACAGTAGTTTATACAGTATTTTTAAAGCACGCCAACAACAGATACCAACATAGCCTGGTATGTACAGTATTCGCGACAATGCCGGTGACAGGCAACAGGCAAGTGCTAATGGAAGTTAGGCATGGGTGGGTTGGTGACAAGAACAGCAAGGCGAGGTAGGGACATGCGCTGGAACCATCTGGAAACGGCGTGACTAATAATCCTGTTCTACCATCACTTTGTGGTGACCGTGATCAATACCTCGATCCGAGAAGGTCGCACTGAATTCGGGCACATAGGGTGGCTGGGCGATATCGACCGCCACTCGATTCCGACCCGTGAGGAGCGCGACAGAAGGCTGAAGCCAGTCGTATAAGGGTACAGGGGGACCTTCATCTGGTTCAGGTCCGCCTTCAATTGACAGGAGGTTTCCATGTCGATTCGGCTGACCGACCCCCTGCGCCGTGAGTACGAGCAGCTGTTCGAGAGTTGCGACATCCTTCCCAAGCGCGAGGCCGAGGTGGAGCGCAGCGTCGATCGGCTGCTCTCCCATCGTGATCGCTACCAGACCGTGACCGAGCGCCGCGGGGTGCCCTGGCATTTCGTGGCGCTGGTGCACAGCATGGAATCGGGGTGCAGCTTCAGCAGCCACCTGCACAACGGCGATCCGCTCACCGCGCGCACCGTCCAGGTGCCCGCGGGCCGGCCGAAACGCGGTTCCCCGCCTTTCGATTGGGAAGTGAGCGCCGCCGATGCCATGGCGCTGAAGCGTCTGGACGGCGATACCGACTGGAGCCTGGCCGGCACCCTCTATCAGCTGGAGCGGTACAACGGCTGGGGCTACCGCATGTACCACTCTCACGTGCTTTCGCCTTACCTGTGGAGCTTCTCGACGCATTACACCAGTGGCCGCTACGTGGCCGATGGCCGCTGGTCCGACACCGCCGTCTCCCGCCAGTGCGGTGCGGCGGTGATGCTGCGGCGACTGGTCGAGCGCGGTGAGACGGACCTGGCCGACCAGCCGGACGGCGACGCTCTATGCGCAGGTGGCGGCCGAGCCAGCCGGCGATAAGGACAGCCAGCGCCCCCTGGTGTCGCGCCACCGCATGCGACGCAGCCGCCGCGATGCGGAGACCGAGAAGGCTCAGCGGCTGCAGCGCTGGTTGACCAGCTTCCCGGGCATTTTCCTGAAGGTCGATGGGATCCCCGGGGATCGCACCTCGAATGCCTATCGCCTGGTCACCGGCCACTACCTGCCCGGCGACCCGCGCGGTGAGTGAGTCGCCGGATCACGCCGCGGCCGTTCTGCGGATAAGCGGCTACCCTTGAGATAATGCGAGCACCGCAATAATAACAAACGTGAGGCCGTGTCATGAGTCATCGTCCCCTGGTACTGCTGCATGGCTGGAACGACGAGGGCAGCTCCTTCGAGAGGCTGGTCGGGCACCTGCGCAAGCGGTTGGGTCCCGAGCGCATTCAGCGCATCGCCATCGGCGATTACCTCTCCAAGGATGACGCCCTGCGCTTCGATGACCTGCAGGCGGCCCTGGATCGCGCCTGGACAGCGCGGGGGCTGCCCCGGGATGTGGCCAGCGTTGACCTTGTCGTGCACTCCACGGGTGGCCTGGTGATCCGCGACTGGCTGGTGCGTCACTTCAGCCCCGATAAGGTCCCGGTCAAGCATCTGGTGATGCTCGCGCCGGCCAACTTCGGCTCGCCGCTGGCGCACATGGGCCGGTCGATGCTGGGGCGTATCACCAATGGTTTCTTCAGCCGTCAGGCGGGGCAGGCGGTGTTGGAGACCGGGGCCAATATCCTGCGCGGCCTGGAGTTGGCCAGTCCCTTCAGCTGGGCGTTGGCCATGCAGGATCGTTTCGCCGAGGGCGAGAGCATGTACGCCCCCGGGCGGATCCTGTGCACCGTGCTGTGCGGTAATACCGGCTACGGCGGCATCCGCTCGCTGGCCAACGAGGAGGGCGGCGACGGCACCGTGCGACTCGCCACGGCCAATCTCAACTGCGGCCACATGAAAATTGCCTTTCGCGAAAAGGAGCGCGACGCCGGCCGAGTCACCGTACCCGAAGTGGTCGACTACCGGTCGTCCAGCGGACGCTGCGCCTTTCGCATCCTCGACGGGCTGGATCACTCGGCGATCAAGCTCAGCGCCGCCGAAAGTCGACTGAGCCGTGGCCAGCAGGAGACCCTGGCGCTGATCGAGCGTGCCCTGACCATCGAAGACACTGATTTCGACGCTTTCTGCGACGAGTGCGAAGCGGCCAACCAGCAGCTGACCCGCCAGCCGGGGGACAGGCGCGGCAAGGCCGGCTTCCAGAACACCGTGGTGCGAGTGCGCGACCAGTTCGACGTACCGGTGGAGGACTACCTGATCGAGTTCTATGATCCCAACCGTCCAGACGGTGGCGCACTGGCGCGTACCATCCACGAGTCGGCGATTCGCAAGGTGCATAACTACCAGGCCGACACCTCGCTGCGCAGCCTCTACATCGACACGACGCGACTGTGTGACGCCGTTGCTCGTGCCGACACCCGGCTGGGCATGTCGATCACAGCCGAGCCGATGCTGGACGAGGATGAGCGCACTGCCCGTTACACCCCGGTGGGGTTCCGCACCCTGGCCGACGAGGATATCGAGGACCTCTGCCTGGACGTCGACCAGCTGAGGGCACTGTTCCAGCCCCATCGCACCCTTCTGATCGAGATCTGTCTGCACCGTTCCCAGGCCGACAACGTGTTCCGATTGAACGAGCAGTAGGGCTGACCGGCGCTGGCGCTGTCTCGGGGCCTCAATGGCTGCAGAGGCGCCCATCCGAGCCCTCGTGCTGGCCTACCAGCTGCTGGAAGCAGGGCGATTGCTCCAGCAGCCGGGCGCCGATGCGGCGCAGCGCATCCACCTCCTCCGCGGGCAGGCTGAAGCCGGTGGGGATGCGCTGGAAGCGCTCCCGTTCGGCGTCGTCTTCCAGCCGGTCGAAGCCCACGTAGATGTAGTAGAGATCGATCTGGTGCAGGCCGTTGCCGGCCTCCCGGGAGAGACGCTGGGCGTCTGCGCGGTCGCGCAGGGTATCTCTGAGCAGCTCGACCGTATCGAAGGAGTAGTTGACCAGCGGCGTGGTGGCAATGGTGTTGATCACCTGTTTCGGGCCGGGGGAGCGGGGGGAGGTATCGAAGTTTGCCGCCAGACGTTCCGGCTTGGCGTCCACCACGATCACCACCAGCTTGTCGACGATCTCCCGGTTCATCTTGTTCAGCACGCTCCACTCCACCTCTTGCAGGGTGGGGGCACGCAGGGCATCGAGGGCGGGGCGCAGGCCGATATTGTCGGAGACACCGCCGTCGAGCAGGTGCACGTAGTCGCGCTCGGGCTCCTGGTAGCGCTGCCAGTTGCTGGCACGATAGTAGCGGCGGGGGTTGGTCTCCAGGCCCTGCAGGGCGTTGGCCACCCAGGGCGGTTCCTCATAGCCGCAGCGTCCGGGATAGCTGTTGAGCGTCAGCGGCGTGAAGGCGATGGGAAAGTTCGACGAGGCCGCCACGGCGCGTGAAAGCGGGATGCTGTCGAGATCGACGCACATCGGGTCCAGCTGGGACTGTACGAAGGTGAACTGGGACCCCTTGTCCATGTCGGTGGCATTGATCAGCAGGAAGGGCTTGCGCCCGTTATCTGCCAGGTCGGCGAAGCTGGCCTGATCGAAGAGCCGTTCCTGATAGACCTCCTCGGCGAGCTCGATGCGCCCGAAGGTGGGCGAGGCCAGCCTCGCCCAGTTGTAGGGGCTGAGCAGCCGGCGCTTCAGGTCCGATTCGACGTCACGGTAGAGAAACTCGCGCTGAAACCGGCCCCCCTCCTCGAAGATGTCGTCACGGTGCAGCCCGTAGTAGGCCGCGGTGAAGCTGCCGCCGGACACCGACGAGATGACGTCCACCTCATCCAGCAGGTTTCGCGACTCCCCGTCCATCTCGACCCAGCTGTCCCGCAGCTTCTCCAGCACCCCGTAGGCGAGCGCGGCGGCCCGCGTGCCCCCGCCGGAAAAGCTGACGATCACGAACAGCTCCTCGCTGTTGTCCGCCCCCGCGAGGTTGGCGTAGCGGTAGCCGCTGCTGGTATCGACACGCTCGAGGGGCTCCGCCTCGGGGAAGGAGGCGCAGCCGGCCAGTGCCGTCAGCGACAGGAGCAGACCGAGCGACAGCCTTGCGAGGGGGCTCACGGGTCCGGCTCCTTGAGGGTGAATTCGACGATCAGCGGCGCCGAGGGCAGGGTGTCGATGACCTCGACTCGCTGGCACTCGGGTGCGAAGTCCTGCGGCGGGGCCAGCGACACCGTATACCAGCCGGCATCGACCTGGCAGACCGACTGGGTCCAGGCGGCGGGCTCGCCGTCGAGCCAGACCTCGCGGCGCTGGGGAAAGATCACCTTCAGATATTCGGCCATGATTGCCTCCCGGTGATGGCGGAAGTAGGCTTTTCTGAAAACTCGGCGAGCGAAGGTCAGACAAGGCAAAAATCGGCGAAAAGACGGAGTTTACAAGCTGTAAATGAGTACTTGAGCCTATTTTTAACGCCGTATGACCGAGCGCAGCCAGTTTTCGGGCAAAGCCTAGAGCGTCTTCAGGTATTCGATTAATGCCGCCTTGTCCTCTTCGTCGAGCTGGGTGCCGAACGCGGCTCCCTCATGTCCCTGGTTGCTGTTGCCCGGCTCGGCGGTGTCATACAGGAAGCCGTGGCGTTCGGCGGCCTCGCCCTCATGGATGAAACCCATTCGCTCGGGATGGTAGACGTCATAGCCGCGGTAGAAGCGCTCGGGGCGCTGATCGGCAGGCTGGAGCAGGTCTTCCAGGGTGGGTACCGAGCCGTTGTGCAGGTAGGGGGCGCGCAGCCAGATGCCGGTCAACGGCTTGGCCACATAGCCGTCGGTCTTGACGAAGGCGTTGAAGTCCCAGGGGTACGCCTCGGCGTAGGCGTTGTAGCGCTCGGCGGCCTCGGCGGTCCACATCTCGAGGCGGTGGGGGTCGGTGCCGACCTCCGCCCGGG
Source organism: Halomonas sp. BC04 (assembly GCF_000568385.1). Classification (NCBI taxonomy): domain Bacteria; kingdom Pseudomonadati; phylum Pseudomonadota; class Gammaproteobacteria; order Oceanospirillales; family Halomonadaceae; genus Halomonas; species Halomonas sp. BC04. The sequence continues at coordinate 4 of NZ_AZQX01000001.1, read as the reverse complement.
GGAT